>JAYUEZ010000202.1:0-5689 GCA_043738965.1 Gammaproteobacteria bacterium | reverse complement strand
CCAACACACAGGTCATGGGCAAACTCACCGTGAAACGCAAGACGCGCTTTCTGGGCTGGTGCGCCGTGGCAGTAATGGCGGCGGCGGTAATGGCGATGGTAGTCGACATCATTGGTTAAATCCGTCTCATGGACAGACAGTGTTGCCGCCGACGTCGAATTGAGCCATTCGCAATGTGTCTGCCGCTCTTCCGTTGAGCCAGCCCGGCGTGCTCAGCAGCCGCGCGGCCGTTGGCGTTTAGGCCTTTAAAGCTGGCTCATAGCGGTGCCGGCGCGATGGCTTAATTTGAGGTCGGCGCCAACAATTCATTCCCTCCGGGAAAAAAAGGCGCGCCGTCCGACGTAAATCAACTCACGTGGACCAAGCTCACCAATTTTGTTCCGCACAAGGTCTATCGCGGCCCTGCCTCAATAGAGTTCACCAAATCGCCAGCTGATCATTACGCGGATTTCCCCGTGCTCGAAGTTGTCGAAGGTTTCTATTACAGCTCAGACTTCACGCTAAACGATGGTGAGATCATCCACGACTTTTTGAAGTAGAAATGTGTTCTGACTGGCAGACGTGATTCGATAGTGCGAGGACGATTGCGCGGTTACAACGTGTCGCTGACACCCAGTTTGCAGGCGATCTGTCGTTGGTCGTGTGTCTGCGATGGCTAGCTTTCCCGCTTAGTTCTCACAAAAACCGCGCCAATATCTTTCGACTCCCGGCATCCAGCCGGCCCTGATCGACGATCTCGAACTGCAAGCCATAGCTGTCAGTAATCAATAACCGAGCCTGGCCCAACCGACGAATGTCTTCTTCGGCCTTGAGGATAAAATGAGTCTCGCCGCGATCGGTGCGCACGTGCCACGTGCTCGGTGTGGCGTAGGTCGAGACTGCGATAATTGCCTCGATACGCGGCACGAACTCACGCACACGCATCTCCTCGGCGATGAGACTCCGCATGGGCTCGGGGACATCCGCGAGTCGCCGGATGCTCACCAACTCGTGACCGCTGGTCGAGACCAATGCAATAAATTCGTCAGGCGCGCTCAAAGCGAACGCACGCAGTGGGAACACCCCTTCGTGGTGTGATCCGTCGCTCAGCGTCAGCTGTAGGCGACCATGCAAATCCCTTATCAGCGTGAATTCAGTGTTCGTCACGACGGTTTCGCCGTTTCATCGGCTTGATTGCGGCCTTGAGCCTCGTAAAGACGGGCATAGACGCCGCCCTTCGCGAGCAGAGCGTCGTGATTGCCAACTTCGACTACGCAGCCTCGCTCCAGTACGATCAGGCGGTCCGCTTTGCGCAGTGTGGAGAGGCGATGCGCGATCGCTATCGTAGTGCGGCCACGCACCAGGTTCTCAAGCGCTTTCTGAATCTCCTTCTCAGTTTCCGTGTCGACCGAGGAGGTCGCTTCGTCGAGCAGCAGGATCCGTGGATTGATCAAAAGCGCGCGTGCGATTGATAGGCGCTGGCGTTCACCCCCGGAAAGTTGCTGGCCGCGTTCGCCGACCAACGAGTCGTAACCCTGCGGCAGGCGCAGGATGAAGTCGTGCGCGTGGGCAGCGCGCGCGGCGGCCACAATTTCTTCGCGCGTGGCAGCGGGTTTGCCATAGGCGATATTATCGGCGACCGTACCGAAGAACATAAATGGTTCCTGCAGCACCAGTCCGATGTGCTTGCGGAACACCTCCACCGCCAGCATGCGGATGTCGACGCCGTCGAGCAGAATCGCGCCCTCGGCAACGTCGTAGAAGCGGCACATCAGGTTGACCAGCGTGCTCTTGCCGGCGCCGCTCTGACCGACCAGACCGATCATCTCGCCTGGCCTGATGTCGAGATTGATCCCGCGCACCACCGGCCGGCTGCCATAGCGAAAACCGACGTCGCGTAGTTCGATGTGGCCTCGTACGTTCGACAGTTCAAGTGGGTGCAACGGTTCGGGCACGCTAGAGACGTGATCAAGAATGTCGAAGATTCGCTTGGTCGCGACCGCCGCGCGCTGCGTCACCGAGACGATCCGACTCATCGAATCGAGGCGACCGTAGAAGCGCCCGATATATGCTAGAAACGCAGTCAGTACACCGACCGTGATCTCGCTTCTTGACACCTGCAGAATGCCAAAACCCCACACTACTATCAGCCCGATTTCGGTCAATAGGGTGACGGTCGGGGAGAACAGCGCCCAGGTCCGATTCAGGCGATCGTTTTGTGCAAGATTGTTCCGGTTGGCGAGCAGGAAGCGCTGACCTTCGCGTTCTTCCTGTGCGAATGCTTTCACCACGCGAATGCCGGGAATGGTGTCGGACAGCACGTTCGTCACCTCAGACCACACCCGACCGATTTTCTCGAAATGGGTACGCAACTTATCGCGCACGAGGTGAATGAGCCAGGCGATCAGCGGCAGCGGCAGGAGTGTCGTCAGTGCCAGCCACGCATTGATAGAAAACAAGATCGCAGCGGTCATTAGCATGACCAACATATCGGTCGCGAAATCAAGCGCATGTAGAGACAGGAACACGCAGATCCGATCGCTCTCGGAACCAATCCGGCTAATCAAATCGCCGGTACGCTTGCCGCCGAAATACTCGAGCGACAATTTCAGCAGGTGGTTAAAAGTTGTGGTGCGCAGATCGGAGCCGATCCGTTCCGATACTAGTGCTAGCACGTAAGTCCGCGCCCAGCCCAGCCCCCACGCCAGCAGCGCGGAGCCCAGCAGCCCGCCGAGGTATAAAGCGATTCCGCTTTCATCTATGCGTTTGCCGTTTTGAAACGGGATCAGCACATTGTCCATTAGCGGCATAGTGAGGTATGGAGGAATAAGCGTAGCGAACGTCGACGCCAGGGTGAACACGAAGCCGCAGAACAGCTGTACGCGATAAGGGCGCGCGAAGCGCGCCAATCGAAACAACGTTCGGGTGGACAGTGCTGCGTGGAGCTGCTGTGCACACACCTGGCATTCGTCCTGACCGGGGTCTAGCAGCGTGTTGCACGTCGGACAATAATCCGCCGCATTGCCGGCCAGCGTGCCAGCGATGCGGGCACGTTCCGCCTCCGCGACAAAGCGCTTGGCGCCGAGATCCTGGGCGAGCGTGAAACGTACCACCACGACCCGCGATCCGTCCTGGATCATCTCCAGGGCTCCGACGCCACCATGTTCGCTTAGATTCAGGGCGAATTCAGCACTAAGCGTCCAGCGTTGCGCCGGTGAGTGTTCGATGAAACGCAGGATCTGCGTGTCAGTCAGGATCACGAGCCCGCGGGCGTAATGTAGTTCCGCCGTGAGGTCGGTCTCGAACCAAGCGCGGACTGATTCGGTCGCGCCGAGCTGGTCCCCGACCAACTCATGCCAAGGGGGCGGCAGGGCGGACACCTGCGAAAATTGGGAGCGCGCGGTCATTGCTTATACTATCTCTGAAATAAGTGCAGGATGATGCGAGTGGCGTTTGGGCATCTGTGAACTCCGCGGCGTCGCGACGCTTGGCCCATCAGGACCACCAAATACAGCACATCACTGATGAATCACCACGACATTCTCGCCCATGCCGGCGAGGCACAGTGCCTGGACGGCATCGACTGGTACGCTCCATTCTGCACTGGCGCCGGTCGTCGCCCTCCGCGTGAGAGCAGAGCAGCGCCTTTAGTTGCTCAGCGGTTGCCATCGCGCCTCATTGTCCAGTACCCGGCGGCGGTTGCTCAACGCGCGCAACGAGCGATGTTATCAATTCGCGCCTCCCTTGCCGAAAGCTACCGCCTTGAGCGGTCGCAATTTACTACCGCAGCGACCAAATGGTGTTGCATGCAGGTCAAGCGGCACGGGGTATGTGCGTTGAATTCGAACGCCAGAAATGTGGAGCCGCGTTCCCAGCGTCCGGAATGTAGATAGGCTAGTGGCTGTTCATGGCCGACAGTAGCCTGAAATAGACGCTCGATAGCTTGAGTTTCGTCCAGTGACGGGTCCGAATTTAGGCCGGCGAGCGCCGTCGATCTAAATTTACCGCCATGGCGACGTTCTAATTTTCCAGAAGGCCACCGCCCTTGGTGCTGGCGATAGCGCGGACCTTGCCTTCTCCTTTCATCTTGATAGCTTGACGTTTATGTTGGTCAATCTGTCTAGGTACGGCCAAGCGTGAAAGGCGAGGCGCATGAGCAGGTAACTCGCGACCATTAGCACGGCAGCAATCACGCAAGCGCATAAAAATTTCCAACCAAAATTGCTAGTCCTCGCTCCGGGAAAACTGTCCGCTGTCACCCAACCAACCAGGAATGCCATCAAGGCCCAGATGCAACCGACCACCTCTATTAATGAGATGCCCATCGTCATTTGTTGTCGAACCGCTCGGAAATCGCCGAGGGCACAGTATTACAAACGGCTAGTAAGTTCATAGGCGTTTTCACCGATAAATTAAGGATCTAATTTTGTCGTTAAATTCTCGATTCCAATAGCTTATTCCTTTGCCCGTAATAGCCGCAATAAACGCCCTAATGCTATCGAACATATTAAGGAGCTTCCGCCACTGCTCCGTACCATGTGAATGTGATCGGGAATCGCCCCATTCCCGAAATCGAGAGTCGGCTCTTTTCGCTCTCGTTCATCGCGATCCCAGTGGCCGCTTCTTATTTGCGTGCAGCGTTTTCGTTGCATAAGCGTTCAAGTTCAATTTATTGAGACTCCCTATAAATTTTAAATCGACCGTACGGGCACCGATGTTTGTTACCCAATAAATGAAAGTAAATAAAGATTGCGGTTATCAAAACTCCGAAAACGAAGAAGCTGCTTAAGCAGTCTGCTCCCGATGGGGCTACGCACGATTTTAGCCCCACATCTTGAGCAAGTACCTGCCCGTGAGCTGACTTCGTTTCCACACGCCGTGCAACCGATTGGCGCCATATCGATCCTTTGTAATGCGAGGACTCGCCTACCGAGTAGGTAGACTGGAATTTCGGCTCGGCGAATTAGGCATCGAACCGAAGGAATTAGCGCGATTAAAAGGCAATTTCGCTATCAGCAATATTGACGCGGCTCTATTGCTGGGATTAGGTACTCGGCGACCATTTTGAATTGTTGGTCTCGCGCCTAGCGTTGCCGTTGACGGAAACAGTACGCATGAAGGTCTCGTGTGCCTCAAGACCTTGCGCCCCCGACGGAACCCAGTTCTTCCATAGCTGCTCCGGGTCCGTCAGCACGAGTGCTTACATGACGCGTCACTGGATCTCGATCATAACTTCGGTTTGTAGGGGTTCAACATGCGGCAACCCCATGAATGCCCGCATTTCAACGGTCGTGCAATCGCCTTCAATCGTGAATTTCATTGGTAGAAAGTGGGCAACCGCGATCCACCGTGGCTCGAGGAGTCGACGCGACTAGACTGACGACCGAGAAATCGAGGAGAGAGGTTCGGCTTCGAGCTCAGCGCTTAACCTGTGGGAACTTGAAAGCACCGTCCGACATCTATTTTTAATCATCATCATCGTCATGATGATGATGCCAACCCTGATGTTCGCGCCATTCGTGACGCGAGTACGCGTCGTCATCACGACCATAGCCATATCCCGGCGACGCATAGTAGCCGCGATTGTAGACGCGAGCCTGCGGGTAGACAGGATAGCCGTATTGGACCGGCGGCGGCCGATAGTAGTAGCTTGGGGGAGCTGCGTAGTACGCAGGCGGTGGCGTGTAATAGATAGGCGGGCCGACGTTAA
>JAYUEZ010000201.1:0-15182 GCA_043738965.1 Gammaproteobacteria bacterium | reverse complement strand
CCGCCATCACCGCGCCCGTGCCGTAGCTCATCAAGACAAAATTCGCTACCCATACCGGGAGCGCGTCTCCGGTCAGTGGATGGCGCACTGCGATGTTGAGCGGTAAGCCGCGCTTCTCGAGCTTTTCAATCACGGCTTCAGACGTCGACGTCCGCGCGCAACTCGCGAGAAATGCCGCGACCTCGGGGTTCTGCAGGGCGGCACGCCGCGCCACCGGGTGTTCAGGCGCGACCGCCATATAGGTCACGCCAAAGAGAGTATCGGGCCGGGTCGTAAACACGTCGAGATCGCCACTGCCGTCGACTAATTCAAACCGGATCCGCAATCCTTCGGAGCGGCCGATCCAGTTGCGCTGCATGGTCTTTACCGCCTCGGGCCAGCCTTCCAGGCGATCCAGATCGGCCAGCAGTTCTTCGGCATAAGCCGTAATTCGCAGGAACCATTGTGGGATCTCGCGCCGCTCAACCAGTGCGCCCGAGCGCCAGCCGCGGCCGTCGATGACCTGTTCATTGGCTAAAACGGTTTGATCGATGGGATCCCAATTGACCACTGCCGTCTTGCGATAAACCAGATCGCGTGCATAGAGCTGGGTGAAAAACCATTGCTCCCAGCGGTAATAGGTGGGATCGCAGGTGGCAAGTTCACGAGTCCAGTCGTAACCAAAGCCTAAGCGTTGGAGTTGGCCGCGCATGTAGTCGATGTTGGAGCGAGTCCATTGGGCTGGCGGCACGTTGTTTTCGATGGCAGCATTTTCGGCCGGCAGGCCAAACGCATCCCAGCCCATGGGTTGTAAGACATTCTTTCCAAGCATCCGTTGATAACGGGCAATCACATCACCAATGGTGTAGTTGCGCACGTGGCCCATGTGCAAGCGCCCGCTGGGATACGGAAACATGCACAAGCAATAGAATTTCTCGCGCGCAGGGTCTTCCACCACCGCAAACGCATTGGCCGCCGCCCACCGCGCTTGCACGCGCGGCTCGAGGTCGGCCGGGTTATATCGTTCGTCCATGGCAATGCTGCTTGAAGTGGGCGGCGAGGATAACCCACGGCGGGGACCGGGCGCAAAAAACACCGGCGCGAAGGTTGAGACGCGCCGGTGGGCGCGGAGGCGCAAGGGGGGGCAGACTATTGCGCGGGCTTCGCGACCGTCAAACGCGCGCGATTCTTATCGATGGTGGCGTTGCCGATGCCTTTGATTAGGCCCAGGTCATCAACCGATTTGAACGGCCCGTTTTCCTTGCGATAGCTCACGATGGCCTGCGCCTTGGACGGTCCGATCCCGACCATGACTTCGGCCAAGGTCGTGGCATCCGCTGAGTTGATGTCGACTGTGCGCTCCGCGGCGGCCGCATGCAGGGCGCAGCCGAGCAGCAAAGCCCCGAGGTAAGTGCGTAGTTTGGGCATATCCATACTCTCCATGTTGATTGAACAGTTCAGTCCTTGAACCCAGCGCGCTTAAAGCGGCACTGCGCCGGCAGCATAAGCGAGGGAGTGCTGACGCACCAAATCGAAATTCAGTCGCGGTCTGATCCCGTTGCAGGACGACTTCCCGTTCTTCGTCAGTCCTTGCCCTAAGGCACAACGAGTCGCGCCTGGGCGATTTTCACATCCATGTAATAATCACGACATTTAATGTGAGGCTGTCTGACTCGAACTGCGTTAATCACTGCATGACTCACAGCATACTCATCGTCGACGACGAACCTGCAATCCGGCAAATGCTCGGCTTCGCGCTGGCGGGCGATGGTTATCACTGCCGGGAAGCCGGGACCGTCGACGAAGCCCAATCATCGTTGGGTGAATTACGCCCGGATTTGATTTTGCTCGATTGGATGTTGCCCGGCATCAGTGGGGTCGATTTCGCACGACGCCTGAAGCGCGATCCCAAATTAACCGAGATCCCAGTCATCATGTTGACCGCGAAAGGCGACGAAGCCGACAAGATAAAGGGCTTTGACAGCGGCGCGGATGATTACATCACCAAACCGTTCTCCACTCGGGAATTATTGGCGCGCGTGCGCGCCGTGTTGCGGCGGACGCGACCGGGAGACTTGGCCGACGTATTACTCGCCGGTCGCCTCAAGATCGACACGCAGACTCATCGCGTAACCGTCGGGGAACAGTTCGTCGAGGTTAGCCCAACCGAATTCCGTCTGCTCCAGTTTTTTATCACTCACCCCGAACGCGTGTACAGTCGCAGCCAATTATTGGACGAGGTCTGGGGTAATCAGGCTTATATCGAAGAACGCACGGTCGATGTGCATATTCGGCGATTGCGCAAACTCTTGGAGCCGTTTGATTGCGACCATCTGATCCAAACCGTGCGCAGTGTCGGCTACCGCTTTTCCATCCAAACCCCCTAAACTGTTGAGGATGCCTCACGCGCGTTGACGCGTGCCAGTCGTTCTTCAACTTAGGCCAGTGACGGAACGCGATGTTAAGCAAAGACTTCTGGCGTTTAGTGAGTGTGGGTTTCGCGGCACTAATGATCGGGGTTGCGAGTGGTGCCTATGCTCTCAGTTTTTGCGCGGGTGCGTTGGTTTATATCCTGTGGCTACACCGCACCTTGGACGGCTTGCTCAATTGGATCCGCGACGGCAAAACCCACGAACCCCATGAACCGCCCGGGGTGTTCGAAGAAATCACGCTTGAAATCGACTATCTGCGCGAGCGCCACAAAAAGCGCAAGAAAAAGCTCGCGGCTTATCTCAAACAGTTTCAACAGGCCACGCGCGCATTGCCGGACGCAACCGTGGTCCTCGACGAACACGGCGCCGTGCAGTGGGCGAACGAAGCCGCCGCGCGTTACTTAGGGATCCGCTGGCCAGATGACTTAGGCCAGCGGATCACCAATCTCATTCGTCTGCCAAAACTGCGTGATTTCGTGCGCGATCACACGGCATCGACCGCGCTCGAAATTCCGTCGCCGACCATTCCCAATCGATTCCTAAGCGTGTTGCTGGCGCCGTACGGAGCGACGCAATGGCTATTTGTCGCGCGCGATGTAACTCAACTCCATCGTGCCAATCAAATTCGTAGCGACTTCGTCGCCAATGTCTCGCATGAATTGCGCACTCCCATTACCGTGTTTCGCGGCTATTTGGAAACCTTGCAAGACCAACGCAACTTGGCGCCGCCAGCCTGGCTGCCAGTGCTCGATCAGTTGCACGCACATGCCAATCGCATGCAGACCCTCGTTGAAGAATTGCTGTTGCTATCGCGGCTTGAACAAGATGACCAAGTACCGAATCCGGCGCCGGTCTTGGTCAGTGAATTGTTAAGCAACCTCGTAAAACAAGCCCGCGCGCTGAGTGGCTCGCGCGAACATTTGTTTGCGCTCGAAGCAGATCCCGTGCTGCAAGTCACCGGCTCCGAGAGCGAACTCGTCAGTGCGTTTTCGAACCTCATTTTCAATGCCGTGAACTACACGCCGGCCAAGGGGTTGATTCAGATCCGTTGGTATGCCGACGCACGGGGCGCGCATTTCGAAGTGCACGACAACGGCATTGGAATTGGCGAAGAACATCTCGAGCGAATCACCGAGCGTTTTTACCGAGTCGATTCGTCGCGCGCGCGCGGACCTGGCGGCACGGGGCTGGGACTCGCTATTGTCAAGCATGTGCTACTGCGTCACGGCGCGACCTTGGACATCAGAACCAAACTCGGTGAAGGCAGCACATTTCGTTGCGATTTTCCGCCGTCGACGATCGTCGCGCAGGCCGCGCTACCGTTGTCGCGGCCCGCTTGATGCGTCGCGGCGGCTTAAGCTATCTCCACAATCCATCTAACGGCCTTGTTGCAGCTGCTGCTTCAGATCTTCCAACGCGACATGTCGCACATCCTTGCCTTCGACCAGGAAGATCGCGTTTTCGCAAATGTTGTCGGCGTGATCGCCGATGCGCTCGAACGCCCGCGCCGCGAGTACTGCGTCAAGTACGCCGCGGATACTGCGTGGATCTTCCATCATGTACGTAATGAGTTGGCGCATGACGGCTTCGAGTTCTTTATCGACTTCCTGGTCTTCTTGCGAAACCTCGAGCGCCGCCTGGGTATCCATGCGCGCGAAGGCATCGAGCGCCGCACGCAGCATGCGGCGCACGTGGTAGCCCATCCCTAAGACGCCGACGTAGTACGAGCGCGGGCTGCCGCTGGCCACGATGTTGGTGACAACTCGCGCGACCTTCTTCACTTCATCGCCCACGCGTTCCAGATCCGTGATGATTTTACTGACCGCGAGCACCAGACGCAGATCGCTCGCGGCGGGCTGGCGGCGCAGCAGGATGGCCGTGCATTCGCCGTCGATATCGACTTCCATGTCATTTACTTTGTAGTCGCTGGCGGCCACTTGCTCGGCGAGTTCAATATCGGTCTTCGATAAGGCTTCGAGCAATTGACTCAATAGCTCTTCCACCAAACCACCCATGGCGAGCACCTTGGAGCGAATGTCTTCGAGCTCTTTATCGAATTGATGTGAAATATGATGGGTGCGTGATAGAACCATAATGAATGCCTTTTTCCGCTAACCGTAGCGGCCGGTGATGTAGTCTTCGGTCCGTTTCTGCTTAGGCGTGGTGAAAAGATGTTTGGTTTCACCAAATTCGATCAACTCACCCATGTACATGAAGGCAGTGTAGTCCGAGACGCGCGCCGCTTGCTGCATGTTATGCGTGACAATCACAATCGTGTAGTTCTGCTTGAGTTCGTAGACCAACTCCTCGATTTTGAGTGTCGAGATGGGGTCCAAGGCCGACGCCGGTTCGTCGAGCAACAACACCTCTGGTTCGATGGCGATGGCGCGCGCGATGACCAAGCGCTGCTGTTGGCCTCCCGAAAGTCCTAACGCACTCTCATGGATTCGATCGCGAACTTCATCCCATAACGCGGCATCGCGGAGCGCTCCCTCAACCGCGCGATCGAGGACTCGGCGGTTTTTGATCCCTTGAATACGTAGCCCGTAGGCGACATTTTCATAGATCGATTTCGGAAAGGGATTGGGCTTTTGAAACACCATGCCGACGCGCCGACGCAAATTCGCGACATTCACCGTGGGGTCGTAAATATTCTCGCCGCGAAGCTTGATCGAGCCTTCGATCCGCACGCCCTGGATCAACTCATTCATCCGATTGAAGCAGCGGAGCAAGGTGGACTTGCCACATCCGCTCGGGCCGATGAACGCCGTCACGCGCCGTTCCGGGATGACCAATTGAATATCGTGCAACGCGCGCGTCTCGCCGTAGTATAGCGATAGGTTTTCGACTCGCAGGCATTCGGCCGGCCCGCTGGAAATCGCATCGGGCGTGCGGATTGCACGGAGATCGACGCCGTGGGTCATGGTGTTGGTATTCAATGCTGGGTCTCGCGCGGCACCGGGCTCGTGTTTAATGGTCGGCTGCATTGTACTTCTCACGCAAGCGATTGCGGATCTGAATCGCCGCTAGATTGAGCGACATGATGATCACCACCAAAAGCAGCGCCGTGGCATAGACCAGCGGGCGCGCCGCTTCGACATTGGGGCTCTGGAACCCGACATCAAAGATATGAAATCCAAGATGCATGAATTTGCGATCGAGGTGGAGATAAGGAAAATCGCCGTCGAACGGCAAGGACGGCGCGAGTTTTACCACCCCCACCATCATCAGCGGCGCCACTTCACCGGCGGCGCGCGCCACCGCTAGTATTAACCCCGTCATCATCGCCGGCGTCGCCATCGGCAGCACCGTGCGCCATAGCGTTTCCGCCTTGGTGGCGCCGAGCGCGAGGCTTCCCTCGCGGAGCGCGCGCGGGATGCGCGCAAGACCCTCTTCGGTCGCGACAATCACTACTGGCACGGTCAACAACGCCAACGTCAGGGCCGACCATAAAAGTCCCGGCGTGCCAAAGGTTGGCGCGGGCAATTTGTCGGCGAAGAATAGTCGATCGATATTGCCGCCGAGAAAATACACAAAAAAACCAAAGCCAAACACGCCGTAAACCACCGACGGAACGCCTGCCAAGTTGTTCACCGCGATGCGGATTGCCGACGTGATCGGACCGGGTTTGGCGTATTCACGGAGATAGACGGCCGCGATGACGCCAAACGGAGTCACTAATACCGACATCACCATGACCATCAGTACCGTGCCGAAAATGGCCGGAAACACCCCGCCCTCGGTATTTGCTTCGCGCGGTTCATCACTGACGAATTCGCCGAGCTTGGTAAAGTAATGCGCGATCTTCTCGCGCCAACGCATCTGGTTCGGCCGATAAAGCCGCACGATTTTGTCGATCGAAATGGTGCGCTCGACACCAGTGACTGTCTTGACCCGCAAGCCATCGCGCTTGATTTCCGAATTCAGGCCGGCGAGGGTGTCGCTCAAGGCGACGAAGCGGGCTTCGAGCGCGGCGCGCGGCGCCAGCAGCGCGCGTTGGCCAGCGATATCACCCGCCTTCCCTAACACCCGCTCGCGCAAGCGCAGCTGTTCGAGCTGATAATTGACGCTCCCTATGTCGCGCTTCTCGATGTGCGCGATTTGCTCACGTAAGGCCTGGCCGCGCTGCAGGCGTGGAGCGAGTTCCGCCCACACATTGGCGACGTCGAGCGCTTTCCCGTGTTCGCTCAAGCCGGTGACAAAGCCGTAGAAATTTCCCCATTCGCCACGCTCGATGACGACGGCCTCCGCCGGATAATCAGGCGTGGTGATTTCCGGTTCGGAAACCCACCGGAAATCGCTGTCGCCAAGATCGCGATTGCCGACTTTTAGCAACAGGCGTTTTACCACGGTGGCGTCGGGCGGGACCCGTCCTCCCGAGTCGCGGACCCGCGCCGCGGCCACGGTTTCTGCGTCGACGATTTCACCGAGCAAGGTTTCATGCGTGCCATCGCCGCCATCCCGCACCACCTGGGCGACGCTCGCCGGCCAGAAATGCGCCAGGCCATTGGTTGCGATGATGAACAATAAGCCGAACACCATGACCAGACTTAAACTGACGGCGCCGGCGGTCATCCAGACCCACTGGTTACCGCTCTTTAGCCAATGCGTGAAGTTTGGTCGCGGGTTCGCGGTCATAAGTTGCCGTATTTCGCGCGTAAGCGCTGGCGTACGAGTTCGGCCACCGTATTAAATATAAAGGTCACCGCGAACAGCACCAACGCGGCCAGGAACAGGACCCGATAGTGCGTGCTGTTGATTTCCGATTCGGGCATTTCGACCGCGATATTGGCCGATAGCGCGCGAAATCCGGTGAAGATGCTGGCATCCATGATCGGCGTGTTGCCGGTGGACATCAGCACGATCATGGTTTCGCCGACCGCCCGCCCTAGGCCGATCATAATCGCCGAGAAGATACCGGGGCTCGCCGTCAACAACACCACGCGCGTCACCGTCTGCCACGGCGTCGCGCCTAGCGCGAGCGAACCCGTCGTGAGTTGGCGCGGGACGCCAAATATCGCGTCCTCGCTGATCGAAAAAATATTTGGGATCACCGCGAAACCCATCGCGATGCCGACGACCAGCGAGTTGCGTTGATCATACGTGAGACCGAGTTCGCGAGTCAGCCAGCGCGGCAAATTGCCGCCGAACCACAATTGCTCCAGCGGTTGACTCAAATCCATCGCCAACCACAGCACCGCACACACCACCGGGATCAATAGCAGCACCTCGAAGCCGTCTGGCACGCGATGACGAAGTGCACCCGGTACGCGACTCCACACCAGCGCGGCGGCGAAAAAGGTCAGGGGCAACAACAACGTCGCGCCGAGCACGCCGATAAGATGGGTTTCAATCAACGGCGCTAACCACAACCCGGCGAGAAAACCTAGGATGACCGTGGGCAAAGCCGCCATGATTTCAATCGATGGCTTCACATAAATTCGTAACCTCGAATGCATGAAATAGGCGGTATAGAGAGCGCCAAAAATCGCCACCGGAATGGCAAAGACCATCGCGTATACCGCGGCTTTCAACGTTCCAAAGGCCAACGGCGTCAGGCTAAATTTCGGCTCAAAATCGCTGGATGCCGACGACGACTGCCAAATGAATTCCGGTTGACTCCGTCCTTCGTACCAAACCTTGCCCCACAGCGCACGCCAGGAGACTTCCGGGTGCGTGTTGGCGACGCCGCGCAGCGTCAAGTGCTCAGTGCCATCAACCATGGCGAGCACATCGGCGTGCGCCGAGTACGCCAGCGCGAGCGGCGCGTTAGCGAGATGGGGGACCGTGAGTAATGTGCGTTCCGCGGTGGTATGAAAAAGTCCTAGGGTGCCGCTCTCATCGAGCGCCGCGAAGCCCTTGCGATAATATTCTGGCGTAATCGCGACGACCGGGTCCGACAACGCGGAGAAGCGCCGGATCCGCGTGAGTTGATAATTATTTTCTTCGTCGCGTACTGGAAACCACTGCGTGACCGTGCCGTGATTATCGCCAAGCAACAACGACGTTCCCCCGCTCAAGAAAGCGGCGGCGGTGATTTTGGTATCAGGGGCCGCGACCTGCAGATCTTGAACGAGTTTCGGCGCCTCCTTATTCCGAATATCGTAGTAGGTGACGTGTCCCGTGGCGGAAATCACGTACAGTTCTGATTGATCGACATCCATCATCAGAAACGCCGGCAGCGGCTCGGCGAGCGGTATTTGCACCTGGTGTTGTTCGAAGGTGGATTCATCCTCGAGCAATGACGGTTGCCGCGATAAATGGGTCAGATACAGTTCATTCGCCGCAGTCAACGCAATGATCGTTATCGCGTCGTCGGAGGCTTCGGCGGTCACCAGTTTGATGGCGCTTCCGTCCGGGGCGGCGTTGATTGGCGCTACGCCCGCAGGATAGGTTAACTGCGGGGTGGTATGGCGCACATTGCCGTTAAAATTCACCAGGTACGACGGGCGAACCAGTAACGCCTTGCCACTCGCGAAACCGAGGGCGAGCGTGGCTTGCGCGTGCTGGCTGCCATGCGCCGCGGTAAGTCGCTCGCCGCGTGGGACCAGGTTACCGCTTACCAGCGCGGCGCCCGTTTTGACAGGCTCAAACCGATAGGTACCGTCATCGGCCACGGCAAACGCCACGTCAGCGTATTCATTTAACGCGAGATAGCGCACCGCACCCAAAGGCGTGGCGCTCCGCCATTCGGTGGTCAAGGCGGCGCCGCGCAACAGCGGAAACACCACGTACAAGAGATAAAAGAAGATGGTCAGGATGGCGAGGATAACCGTCACGCCGCCGACGGCGGTGACCAACCCAAATAATCGGTCTTTCAGCATGCGCCAGCCGCGGTGACTCAATTCGGCGCGGGCGAGCTCGGACAGGTTAGCGTCAGTCACGGTTGGCGGATTTTTCGTTAGTTCGGCGTCGGTCGCGCATTATTACCGTCAGCTAGGCCAAAAGGCAGTCGCCGACCCGCAATCGACTGGCGACATTACTTCACAGTCGCGCGGTCACAGCCATCGATAGCCCGACCTGCGAGCGGGTTATTTCGGCGCCGCGCCGACCACTGACGCCAGGTATTTCTTCACGACCTTGCCAGGGAGCGGAACATACCCATCTTTTACGACTGTGGTTTGACCTTGCTTCGAGAGCACCATCCGAATGAATTCGGTTTCGAGCGGCGGAAGCGGCTGATTCGGGGCCTTGTTCACGTATACAAACAAGAAACGTGAGAGTGGGTACTTACCTGATAAGGCATTTTCCTTATTGGGTTCGACGTATTCCTCGCCTTCCTTTTTCGCCAGCGGGACCATCCTGACTCCCGATGTCCGATAGCCCTCGCCGGAATAGCCGATCCCGTTCAGCGACTTGGTCACACCCTGAACCACGGAGGCCGAGCCCGGTTGCTCATTGACGTTGTTCTTATAATCACCCTTGCACAGGGCGAATTCCTTGAAGTATCCATAGGTGCCGGACACCGAATTGCGGCCGAACAACTGGATGGTCTGATTCGCAAGCTCCCCACCGACTTTAAGGTCGCCCCAGGTGGTGATGTCGCTGCTGTAACCGCAGAGGCGAGTCGCCGAGAAAATTGCGTCGAGCTGCGGAATGGTTAGGCCTTTGATTGAGTTGTCTTTATGCACGAAGATCGCAAGCGCATCGACGGCCACGGGCACAGCAGTCGGTTTGTAGCCATATTTGCCCTCGAAAGCCGCGACTTCTTCGCTCTTCATCTGACGACTCATGGGCCCCAGGTTCGCGGTGCCTTCGGTCAAGGCCGGTGGCGCGGTACTCGATCCCGCGGCCTGAATCTGGATGTGGACATTGGGATAGAGGCGTTTAAAGTCCTCGCCCCATAGGGTCATCAAATTAGCGAGAGTGTCCGAGCCGATGCTCGAAAGATTGCCCGACACCCCGCTGGTCTTGGTGTAGTCTGGGATGTCGGCGTCAACCGCGTCGTTCGGCGCTTCTGCCCATGCGGCAT
This sequence comes from Gammaproteobacteria bacterium, assembly GCA_043738965.1. Lineage (GTDB taxonomy): Bacteria > Pseudomonadota > Gammaproteobacteria > CAIKBL01. Next base: position 4,799 of record JAYUEZ010000201.1, on the reverse strand, counting down.
GCGCTAAGGCGATGCCACAACTCCACGCCAACCATCGGTTCGTTCGTTGCACAGTGTCTCTCCTTACCATCTTGATTGGGGCTACATTTGGTCAACGCCCATTTGACCGTGCAAATGTTACAAGTAGATGACGGACTGGCTACTTAAGCGCCGCGATATAGGACACCCATCCGGCGTCGGCGTCAGCCGTGCTGACGGGTTCGAATTTGCCATCGCCGTCCTGGCCGGCGGCGTCCCACCCTTGCCAGTAGGGAATCGACTGCGCGAATCCTGCTTCAGCCAGGACTTCGCGGATCTCAGGCAGCGTCCACAGCCGCCAGTCGTAGGTAAAGGCGCGCTCGAGGCGCGAGCCATCGGCGAACCGAAAATGAATGTGACATAACAGATCCCCCGTAATGGGGTTGTAGCTCGCCTGGTCCCAGATATACGTAAAGCCATCCAGCTCGCGCCGTTCTTTCAACACCCGAAAGGCATCGAAACCACCGTAACAATCAAGGAAAAACACCCCGTCAGGCTTTAGCGCAGCATGGACTGCAGCAAAATACGCGCGAAGCGCGGCGCGTTGCTTGAATATCCAGTAGCTGAAATTCATCGCCAACACGACGTCTTGCGGCACTGTTTCGACGTGCAGAACGTCACTCTCGAGCAAGGTCAGGCGGCGCTGTTCGGCGGGACTTAGCCCTGGCACCCGATGGCGCATACTCCAGGCCAGTACCTCCGGGTCCAAATCGATGCCAAGCGCGATATTGCGCGGCCGCCGCCGCACCCACGCCGTCGCGACGCTCGCGGTGCCACAAAAGTCTTCGCGCAGTATTATCGCCGGGCGGCCGCGCAAGGCGCGGAACGTGTCATCAATGAAATCCAATTCCGCGCTCGCGTCTTGAACTGATCGCTCATACAGGCGATGACGATCCGCTTTGGCCGCTCGGGTCTTCAACTTGAGCACGGTGGCGGGACGCTGGTTCGTCCGCAACGGGTTACGAGAAGCAGGCATCGGCGTGATATTCCCCTCTATAATTCTTAAGCGTTGCGGTAAAGCGCCCGCGGCGCGAGCGCGCGCAGACTGGCGCGTGGGATGACCGACCCTCAACGCTACCTTTTCAGTGCATGTCGTCGATAAAAATGTTTAGTCAATGGCCAATGTTTATCGATCGCCCCCATTTGGAGGCGCGCATCTTATGCATCGCGCGCCGCCGAGGCTAGCCCATCATGGACGCCAAAACGCTCGATATCACCGATCCGTCGCTCTACATCAACCGCGAGTTGTCGTTGTTGGAGTTCAATCGACGGGTGCTCGAACAGGCCAAGGATGATGGCAACCCCTTGCTCGAACGCCTGCGTTTTCTGTGTATCGCAAGCAGTAACCTCGATGAGTTTTTCGAGATTAGAGTCGCTGGACTGAAGCAGCAGGCAGAATTTGAGGCGGCGCCCTTGGGCCCCGATCAACTCACCCTCGCTGAGCAGCTGAAGCGCATCAGCGACGTTGCTCACGAGATCGTGCTTGAGCAATATCGCGTGCTCAACGAAGTCCTGACGCCGCGGCTGGCCGACGAAGGCATCCATTTCCTCAAGCGCGCCGAATGGAACACGCGCCAAGCGCAGTGGGTTCGGCGTTATTTCTTTCGCGAACTGTTGCCGGTGTTGAGCCCGATTGGGCTCGACCCCTCGCATCCATTCCCGCGGATCTTGAACAAGAGTCTTAATTTTCTGGTATCGCTCGAAGGCACTGATGCGTTCGGGCGCAACAGCGCCATTGCCATTGTCCAGGCGCCCCGAGCGTTGCCGCGCGTCATCAACATTCCGGCGGAATACGCTGTCAGTCCGCATGAGTTTGTGTTCCTGTCGTCGATCATCCACGCCCATGTCGAGGACATTTTCTCCGGCATGCGGGTCACGGGTTGTTATCAATTCCGCGTGACCCGCAATAGCGAACTATTCGTTGAAGATGAGGATGTAAAAAATCTATTGCAGGCGCTCGAAGGTGAATTACATCAGCGCCGCTTTGGCGACGCGGTGCGCCTCGAGATCGCCGCCGAGTGTCCGCCCGATCTGGTCGGTTTGTTGCAGCGCGAGTTTAGTCTTGAACCAACGGATATTTATGCCTGCAACGGCCCAGTCAACTTGACGCGTCTGATGGCGGTACCCGACATCATCGAACGCGCGGATCTTAAATTTCCTGGCTTCACGCCCAGTCGGCCCCGTCGTCTCCCACCCAACACGGATCTGTTTGCAGCGATCCGCCGCGGCGATGTGTTGCTGCACCATCCGTTCGAATCTTTTGCGCCGGTGGTCGAGTTTATTCGGCAAGCGGCGGCTGACCCCGACGTCATGGTCATCAAACAAACGCTGTATCGCACGGGGCCGGATTCTCCGATTGCCAAAACGCTGGTCGATGCGGCCCGCGCCGGCAAAGAAGTGACGGTGGTCGTCGAATTAAAAGCACGCTTCGACGAAGAAGCGAACATTGAACTCGCGACTCGCCTGCAAGAAGCCGGGGCCCATGTAGTGTATGGGGTGGTCGGTTTTAAAACCCATGCCAAAATGATTTTGGTGGTGCGCCGGGAAGGCAAGCAACTGCGCCGCTACGTGCACCTCGCGACCGGCAATTATCATCCGCGGACGGCGCGCCAATACACCGATTTCGGCCTGTTTACCTGCCACAACGCGGTCGGCGTGGACGTGCAAAAAATCTTCCACCAGCTAACCGCGCCGGGTCGCGCGGGCAAGCTGAAGAAACTACTCCAATCGCCGTTTACGTTGCACACCACTGTTCTCGAATTGATCGAACGTGAAGCGGCACATGCCCGTGCGGGAAAACCCGCACGGATCATCGCCAAGATGAACGCCCTGATCGAAGTCAATGTGATCATGGCCCTGTACAGCGCGGCCCGCGCCGGGGTCAAAATCGATCTGATTGTTCGCGGCATTTGCGCGCTGCGGCCAGGCATTGACGGCGTTTCCACCAACATTCGCGTGCGCTCGATAGTCGGGCGTTTCTTGGAACATTCACGGGTGTTTTATTTCCAGAACGCGGGTGCGCATGAAGTATTTTTGTCGAGCGCGGATTGGATGGGTCGAAATTTCTTTAATCGGATCGAGACCTGCTTTCCGATCGAAGACAAACGCTTGCGCGATCGCGTCATCAAGGAAGGCCTGGAAGCGTATCTCAGTGACAACACGCGAGCTTGGGCGCTGCACAGCGATGGCGTTTATCAGCGCGTGAAGGCGGGCGCCAAATTGCGCGATGCGCAGGCACAATTACTCGAACTGCTGTGTGACTAACCGGCGCTTATTTGATCTTTAACTTGTAGCCAATACTTTTCAAGTAATTTGCTTCCTGCTCAAGGTCGGCCGAGACCAGAGCGTGGGATTCCAACCAACCTTTCGGGAAATTTAATTTAAGCGTCGTCCCATTGACCACTAACGACAGCGGAGGCACCGGGGTGACGCTGCGCGCGCGGTGTAGCACCACGGCCAAACGCAATAACAGACACAGCTTGATCAGCGGCTGTGGATCGTTGGTGCCGGTGGCGAAGGCGTCTGGTTCCGGGAGTTTGCGCCGATGACCGCGGACGAGCGCGGCCAGGCGACGCTGTTCCCCGCGCGAAAAACCGGGCATATCTAGATACTGTAAGAGATACGCGCCGTGCTTCTGATATTGCGAATGCGATACCGTGGTGCCGATTTCATGAAGGCGCGCCGCCCAGCGCAGCAGCTGCGTGGATTCTTGGTCATGCAAGTGCCATTCGTCGGCCGTTTGATCGAATAGGTGTTGCGCCGTGCCAACGACCCGATCAACCTGCGTACGGTCAACCGCGAAGCGCTGCATTAGGTGCTCGACCGTGCGCTCGCGGACGTCTTCATGATGGATGCGACCCATCAGATCATAGAGCACGCCCTCGCGTAGGGCACTGTCGGAGACTTGCATCCGTTCGAAGCCCAGTTCTTCGAAGGCGCCTAGGGCGATCGCGAGGCCACCGGCGAAAACTGGCCGGCGATCCACCGCCACATTGAGTTTGGCAAGCGCCTCGGCTGAACCGAGCTCGATGATCGCCGCGCGCAACTCACGTAAGCCGGCGCGCGTAATACCGTCGCTACTCCAGCCGCTGCTGGACAAAATTTCAGCGATCGCGAGCAGCGTGCCGGACGCACCAACCACGGTTTGCCAACCGTGCGCGCGAAAACTTTCAGCGATGGGCTCGAGTTCCTGACGCGCGATGATTTCGGCGGCGCGCAGCCGTTTGGCGTCGATTTTGCCATCGGCGAAACATCGCTCGCTCATGCTCACACAACCCATGTGTAGGCTTTCCATGGCGAGCGGTTCGAAGCGCTGGCCGATGATGAGTTCGGTGCTCCCGCCACCGATATCCATTACCAAGCGTCGACCCGCATCGTCGGCTAGTCCATGTGACACGCCCAAGTAAACCAAACGCGCCTCTTCGATGCCAGACACCACGTCGATCGGATGTCCCAGTGCTGCCTCGGCGTGACGCAAAAACGCGGCGCTATTGCGCGCCTTGCGCAGCGCATTGGTACCGACCACGCGCACCGATCCATGCGTTAGATGGCGCACGCGGTCGCCAAAACGCTGCAAACAGGCGAGCGCCTGCGCCATCGCCGCCGGTTTTAATTGATTGTCGGAATCCAAACCGGCGCCCAGGCGAATGACCTCGCGCATCCGGTCGACGACTTTGATATGGCCTTGACTAGGCTCGGCGACGACTAAATGAAAGCTATTCGAACCCAGATCGATGGCGGCGATGGAGGCGGGGACGGAATTCGGCATGAATTGAAGCGCC
>JAYUEZ010000200.1:0-2154 GCA_043738965.1 Gammaproteobacteria bacterium | reverse complement strand
ACCCGAGACCGTGGCGCCACGATTCGTGCCCAAACCCTGGGTCGGTAGTCCATCGGTGATCAAAAACACATTATCGGCCTGCGGCTGCAACGTCCGTAGCACCTGCAAGGCCTTGGCGAGGTTTGACCCGCCATCGGGAATGAGTTGGCGCGTGGCGGCGATGGCTTGATTAAATTGATTGCGATCATCAGTGCTGAGCCAGCGTCCGTCGGTGCCAGCGACAATGGGTCGCACGTCGGTATTGAACACATAGATCTGATAAACGCTCCCGGGGATCAAGCGCGCGCTGATCCAATCGACGGTATCCACGGCCTGCCGCCATTTTTCCGAGCGACGTTTGGCCGCGTCGTCCATATTCCGTCGGCGCAGCACATTGACGATGGTTTCATCCAGCATGCTGGCCGAGGCATCGAGCAAAATTAACGTGCGGCGGCCATTCATTCGAATGCCGGTCAAGTATTCGCGGTTACCTTCGCCAGTGAACGACCTGACCTGTTGTGAATGCGCATTCAATTCGGACAGCAATTGCTGCTTCTCGGTTTCGAGTTTGCGTAGCGCTACTTTCAAGGCTGCGATGTCCTTGGCGGTAATCGCGGGCGCGGCGCGCGGTTGAAGGGCCGATTTCGCGGCTGCTAGCGCCTCGCGCGCCGTGGCGGATTCGGCCAGCAATTTGGCGAGTTCCGCATCGGTGCTGGTCGCGTCCCGTGCGGACTGCGCTTGCTGTGCTTGGGCGGCGGTTATTTCCTGCCGCAATAAACTGACTTCGACGCCAAGATCAACGGCCTGGACTTTTTCCTTTTTGATCGCTTCGTGTTTCAAGATCATGAACAACAGCACCACGGCGCCAAAGCCGCAGCACATGACATCGAGAAAGGACAGCGTAAATATCGAAAACGCCCGACGTCTAAATCGCATCGTTGGCGTGCACGGTGATGGGAACGAAGAGCGAGGTCGCGCCTGGAATCGTAATGTGATCGCCCGGCGTCAGGCGTGCAGTGCCGGCTACGACGCGACCGTTCAGTAACACCGTCGTGCTGCCGATCACGTCCAAGCGGGTGCCGGTGTCGTCGCTACGTACCGCGCACACCGAATCGATTCCGCGGGTACGACTGACCGCGCCATGCGGCGCGACGTACAAGGTCTGGCGTGCAATGGGATAGGCGACATGTTGCGCTAGTAAGTGACTGGCCGCACTGGCGGTCGCGTTATTCGTCGCCGACGGCGTGAGCGCGATCCGCGAGTCGGCGGACACCACCGGCAGTTCGGTTCTGAGCGCGACGCTTGTGTTGGCATTATGCGATTTCAGTGCGGGATTCTGCGCGCAACCGACCAACACCGCGGTGTCGGTCAGGAGCTGCGCATCGCGCCAGCCGTGCAACATGCCGGGAATGACGCCGAGTCGATAATCCAACACCGCACGCGCATCGCCGACGCGGCTCGCGAGCTGCTGGACCAAGGGTGCGGTGGCGGCGCTCAACGTGTCACGGTGCAGACGCGTTTCATGTCGCGCACCACGATGCTCGATGGCAATCGTGATTTCAGGACGATCCGCCAGCAGCGCAAGCCATTCGTTCAAGTGATTATGCAGCAGCTGCTCGGTGGCCGCGTCGTGCAGGGGATCAAAGCGGCAGCGAGTGAGAAACGCGTCGACCACACAACTGACCATGCGCTGTCTGAAGTGCGTGAGTCCGGTGTTGCCCACCACTTCAACCTGACGGCGAAGCGCGCGGTCTTGATCGACTTCGAGGCGGCTGAGCACACATTGGTGCAAAGTCGCTTCCACGTGGGCATAGGTTCCCGGGGGTAACGTCGCGCCGGCCGCGGTCGCGCTATCGACCAGCGCTTGAACGCTGATGCCGACGGCTTGGGCGATGCCGAGCAGCAGACTCAATTGCGCGCGTTGATAAAATCCGGGCACGACGAAGATCGCGGCCGACGGACGACCCGCGCACTCGCGCACATGCTCAAGATGTACAAACGCCAAATCGCCGGCGTGCCGCACGCGCTTGCCAAATTGTTGGAGCGGTGCCGTGTTGAGATCATGCCAAAACCGATTGCTCGCATGGCGCGGTGTGAGCCAATGTTGCGCATATCCGGCAGCGCCGACTTCGAGCACGCCGCCCCCCATCGCGGCATAGCCTGGGCTCTGGAATA
>JAYUEZ010000199.1:0-5696 GCA_043738965.1 Gammaproteobacteria bacterium | reverse complement strand
TACGGTCCTTGTCTTTCCCGGCGCCAACATTAAAAACAATGGCAGGCAGTTGGTGACCATCATAGGCAACGCCACCGCGATTAATGGCGCGCTCGATGGCATGACTTTTAACCCGACCGCCGACTACAAAGGCGGTGCTACGCTGACGATCACCACTACGGATGCGGCCGGTACCCGCACCCTTGTGGATCGCCAGAAGCTGTCCATCACGGCAGTGGCCGACATGGCAGGCGATACGGCCGCCACCGAAGAAGATCATGCCGTCATCATCTCGGTGCTGGCCAACGACAGTTTTGAGAATACCGGACGTGCCATCACTGCGGTCAATGGCCTGGCCATCACCGCGGGCGGCCCGGCGGTGGCCGTTGCCCATGGCACAGTGGCACTGAATGTCTTGGCTCAGCTAATTTTTACGCCCGCACTTGACTACAACGGTTTAGCCTCGTTCACTTATACCGTCACTTCTGGCGAGGTGATGGAAACGGCTACCGTCGATGTCAGCGTCAATAGCGCCAGCGCTGCGAGCTTCGCGCTCGAGGTGCTCGGTCTCAGCCAAGCCGAGGCCCGGCTTATCGCGCAGCCGCCGTTGGACCTCTACAAGTGCTGGGGCGTGTCTTCCGGCCAAACGACAATCTGGGATGCATCTGCAGGCGGCATGGTGACCGGAACGTCGCCGCTGGTTCTGCTCAAGAACGTGTCGATCCTGCTACAGCAATCGCGGCTCAGTTTTGAGGAGTTGCAAGCCGTGTTTGCCACGCAGTTCGTACAAGGCGGCGCGGGTCCGTTGGTCATCGAGCCGCAGAACATATGCAAACCGAGCGAGATGACCGTGGCCGCCCTCACGGCCGGACATCTTGATCGAATACACCGTTTAACCAGGCTGTGGCGCAAGCTCGGCTGGACCATGCGCGAGCTCGATCTGGCAATTCAAGCCTTCGGTGGTCAGCTCACGCCCGACACCTTGATCAGCTTGGCGCGTTTGCAGCAGCTGAACCAGCAACTGGAACTCCCCGTGGCCTCCCTCGTGGGGGGCATTCATCTGCTCGAAACGCAACCGTGGACGGAGTATCTCACCGAAGGCGCGACAGTTCACCCTTCGCTCTACAGCACAATTTTTCAACGTGAGGCCGTGCGCGCGGTGAGTGATTTCGCGGACTTTGCTTTGCAGAGCGACGGCAAGGAGTTGAAGAACACGAACCTCAGCATCAGCGCTCGCGCCGACTATATTGGTGCCTGTCTGCGTACAAAGCCGTCTGTTGTCGTGGACTGGGTATCGCCCACTCAGGGTCTCGGGATCGAAGATAAGCTGAATCGCGCGAATCTTTCTCGACTTACCGCTGCGGCAGGTCTTTGCCGCGCTGTGAATATAGCCCCCGATAAATTAACGCATCACCTGAAACTTTACTTCGCGACCGCGTCTCCGTTTCAATCCGTGATGAGCGCGAATGACCGCGCCAAAGCCACGCTCGAATTTGTCGAGCGGTTGCGATCCATCGAGCGCTCAGGGGTTGAGGTAGAGACCTTGCGTTATCTGCTGCAACATGACACAGCCCCCGGCTCCAACGTCGACCTGGACGAAAAACAGCTAACAGCAGAACTTGCAGAGGCGGCGCGCGAAGCTGTGCGTTCGATCTCGGACGCCCCGGAAAAAACGCCGCCCGTCGCGCCTGCCGGCCCGGAAAGCGTGGCGGCTGGCAAAGCCCGGGAAAAGGAGGCGTTTCGCATCGCCCAGGAAAACGCGGCGCTCGTGCTCGCGGCGCGCGTCGCCCGGGAAAACGCAGTGATCACCGCGCTCGCCACCGGTCTCGGCGCGGCGCGCGAACTGGTGGACGATCTGCTGCGTATCCGGCTAAGGAACCCAGCCAATCCCGGCAACGCAGCGATCGAGGTGTTTCTTAGCCCGCTGGGTGATTTCATCGATCTTTCGAGTCTGGTCGGAAAACTGCGCACCCACGCCGATCCGATATCCGCGTACCTGTGGAACGCGTTTTCTGCTGAGGACCAGCGGGTATTGACCAATCCCGCGTCAACCGCGCTGGAGCAACAAACCACATTGGTTGCAGCGCTTAACCAGGTTCTGCAGGGCGCTTCGATTTATGAAGCGTCGCGTTTTGCCGGCGTCCATTTGTCCAGGGAAACGCTCGCACTCATCTCGGCAAGCCCTACCGGCGCAAATCTGATGCGACTCAACCGGCTGCTTTTGGAGGAGGCGTATGCATTGGAAATAGCGAAGCGCCGGTTGCCCGACATGTCATTCGTTGCCGGCGACCTCTCTCAGCCGCTTCGTGCCGCAGTTGAATCAGTGCTGGTGCGTCTGCACAAAACCACGTTGCTCTGCGATGCGTTGAAGCTCAGCCGCGCCGATCTGCCCCTGCTGCGTACATCGGCGACAGATCCCTGCGGTTTCACCACGCTGGACTTCAATACGCTGCCTGTGGCATCTGGCACTACGCCTACAAGCATCGTGGGATTTGAACAACTACTTGCGCTGGCAAAGTTGCGTGGTCTTGCGTCGGGGGCTGGCGACCTGCTGCATCAACACGCCGCGCTGAACTTTCTTTCGCCTGCACCTCCCGCTGCCTGGAACACCGAGGCCGTGTTTCAGGTGCTGATGACGGGCCTCACGCTTACCAGGGACGAGGTCGAAGCAGCCGCCAATCAGCTCCGCATCATCACAGCCGAGCAGTATCGCGACCCGATCATGCTCACCCGGTTCATCGAACTGCTCACCGCGCTAAAGCAGCTCGACGCGACGGTGAAGCAGGCAACTGATCTGACCGCCCCATCGCCCCACGACGCGGCCGCCATTAGCGCGCGCGAGCTATTGCGCGACAAGTATGGTGAAGCGCAATGGCGCGATCTGATCAAGCCGATCGCCGATAAGCTGCGAGAGCGGCAACGCGATGCGTTGGTGGACTACCTTATTAATTTCAATCAGCTGCGGGGCGCCGACGACCTATACGAGCACTACCTGATCGACGTCCAGACCGGCAGTTGCCTGAAAACGACGCGGCTGCTGCAGGCCACCGCGGCCGTGCAGCTCTTCGTGCAGCGTGTGCTCCTCAATCTGGAAAAGGACGTATCGCTAGGCGATGACAAACGCAAGCTCTGGGACTGGATGCACAACTACCGCGTCTGGGAGGCCAACCGCAAAGTGTTTCTCTACCCCGAGAACTGGCTGCTGCCCGAACTGCGCGACGACAAGACCGCGACCTTCCGCCAGATGGAGAGCGCGCTGACCGAGCAGGAGCCCTCGCCGGAGATCACCCGTGCGGCGTTGCTGGGCTACCTGGACGACCTCGGCGAGCTGGCCCAGATCAACGTGATTGCAATGTATCAGGAGCGGCATACCCTCTACGTCGTCGGACGTACACCGGATCAACCGTACCGCTACTTTTGGCGCTCCTGTTCGAAGTTCGGCGGAAGCGAGATGTCCTGGGGTAGCTGGGAGGCGCTGGACCTGGACAATGCCAACGACTTCATCTTGCCCTTTGTTTACGAGGGTGACCTGCACGTCGCGTGGCCAGTCTTTCGCAAGACAAAAGACAAAGTCGATGAGAACAATCTCGAATGGGAGGTACAACTCGCTTGGACCCGACGCGCCGAGAAGGGCTGGATCAAACGAAAGCTCACCAAGTCGCAGCTAAGCGTAAACCGTCTTCCAAACAAAGATGAGGCTAATAGCTTTGTCTTTCGGCTTACGAAGGGAACTTCGCCGACGGGATATTTTAGCGACGACAACACGCCGTTGGTGCGCGAGAAGATTGAAATCGCCTGCTATGCCGCCAACGAGCACAACCCGATATCAACTATTCAAGTTAATCCAACTCTGGATGTCCTTATCCACTCCCGCGAAGACAACACTCGCAAATACAACGGGACTCTGACTGTTAGCGGAACTTTGTATGAGTATGCCACGGTCGATAGGGAAAACACCACTAAGATGCGCCCGAAAAGTGGCATCGAAGTCAAGGTAGACTATTTGAGTAGATTTCGAGATACCGATCTAAACGGAGACGTCGGAGAGTTTTCGGCGCCACAGGTACCGACAACAACTGATGCCAACGGAAGGTTCAGCATTAGCATTAACAAGAACATTCCAGATAATGACAAGGCAGGCGTCTTCAATGGTAGCACCGTCAGATTGGAACTGAAGGTAGCGGATGGGGATGCTCAATTCGTCGAACGGGTTTCAAAAGAGCTAAGCAGCAATAAACGGTTTTTCAAGTCATGGACGTGGAAAGTCAATGTCGGCGTAAAGAACGAGACTCTTAAGGACTCGTATCTCCCGGATCGCGCTGTCGATTACGGGAACAAAGGAAGCTTCATTTTCGAATCAGGGAGCGACGTACGGCTCGATAAAGCGACGTTGGCAGCGCTACCGCCCCCGCTACCGAGTCTCGAAGTGCGACTACCTTTCCCAATACCGATACCCATCGACGGAAATCGATTCTCTACTACGGAAGACAACACGGTCATCGACAACATCGACTTCGGCGCGGAGGGCACCTTGCCGCCTTCACCTCTAACTCATGTCATTGAAGCGCCAATCTTCATTACCCGGGCATCTAAACCTACATTTCTGCCTGAGTCGGTTGAGCCGTTCGCTTGGTATTTGCAGGACAAGCAAGGAGGCTTCTATCTGCTTAAACTTGAAGGGAAGTGGAAATACTGGCCTGATGGACAGCGCTTCGTATCGGACTATCGCATTGCTACCGCTCTCTCAACCAGCGCGTTGTTTAGTAGGCAATTTCAATCCCAGCTAGTAGACTCGCTAACCGATAATTTTTCGCGACCAGCGCCCTACGCCAACTACAACTGGGAGCTGTTTCTCCACGCGCCACTGGCGATTGCGGATTACCTCGCCAGCCAGCAGCGCTTTGAAGATGCCCGGCGTTGGCTGCACGCGGTCTTTGATCCAACCACAGTAAAGAAGGATAAAACAACCAATCAGATCCCGCAGTTCTGGCAATTCTTGCCCTTCGTCAACGCTACCCAGCCCGAGGCTATTGCGAAGCAACTCACCTGGCTCGCGAACCCGAGTAAACTACCCGCCGAAGCTCCGACTGATTTTGAACATGACTTCGGGCATCAGATCGACGAGTGGAAAAAAAATCCATTCATGCCGCATGTGATCGCCCGGCTGCGCCCAAGCGCCTACCAATGGCATACTTTCTTTGCCTACCTCGAGGTGCTGATCGGCTGGGGCGATCAACTGTTCCGGCGTGACACGCGCGAATCGGTGAACGACGCCACGCTGCTGTATGTGCTCGCCGCCAAGCTGCTCGGGCCGCGCCCGCGCACGATCCCCGCCCCAACGCCGCCCTATGCGCTGACCTACCGCTTGCTCCCAAGGGATAAGAAGGGTCATTTAGATGGTTTTAGCAACGCCTGGGTAGACTATGCCGACTTGCCTGGCATCAAGCAGCTCGCCCGTGCCCGGACGGGCCGTTCGCGTTCCAGCCAGAGTTTTGCGTTGCAGAAATCCGATGCGCCGAGTGACCACCTTCCGCTTTCGGTCCCGGACATATCATCCGCAATCCAGCACCTCACTTCACTCAGCGCGCTCGCCTTCTGCATTCCCCAGAACGAAAAGGTGACCGAGTTCTACGACCGCGTTGAGAATCGGCTATTCAACGTCCGCAACTGCCGAAACATCGAAGGCGTGTTCCGCACCCTGCCGCTGTACGAGCCAC
>JAYUEZ010000198.1:0-2159 GCA_043738965.1 Gammaproteobacteria bacterium | reverse complement strand
ACCGAGTCGCTGCTCTCGACGATCACGAGTGAATGTGCGGTAGTCGCCACTGCCTACGGCCACTGAGGCAGCTGCACTTCCGGCACCGTGCGTGACGGCATTGCGATCGCTAGACGAGGATTACCAGCAGTGACTTTTGTGACCGAGGATTTCTGGCCCCAGGGGGATTTCGTTGCGCAGGCAGAAGGCATGCCGACGATTCCGCGCGTGCGTCTGCCGCATCCCGTCGCCGGCATTGGCACGGTCGCGATGGCCGAACTCGCTCGCAACATTCGAGACGAGGTGCTCGCGCGCTTCGCGCGGCCATGAACGAGCGTGCGGAGGCCTTGCTAAGCGCGGCTAACGAAGAAGCCGCACTCGAACTATTGCACAACGCGCGTTGTACTGATGGTCTGCCGGTCGTGATTCCCACCCCGGCGCGCGTCGCACGCATGGTGCTCGCAAGCGGCCTGGACGGCGATATTGTGTTGGGTGAGATGGGGCCGCTCGGCGGCGCGGCGACAGTCGAAAAAGTCGCGGTGGCAGCGGTCATGGCGGGTTGTTTACCCGATCACCTGCCGGTGGTGATCGCGGCGGTGCGCGCCATCTGTCAGCCCGCGTTTGATCTCTCGGAAGTGCAGGCGACGACGCACTGCATCGCGCCGCTTATTGTCGTTAGCGGCCCGGCGCGCCAGGCCTGTGGTGGGCTGGCATCGGGATTTGGGGTCATGGGGCCGGGTCATCGCGCGAACGCATCGATTGGTCGTGCGCTCCGACTCGCCATGCTGAATATCGGCGGCGCGCGACCTGGCGAATCGGATATGGCACTCCACGGGTCGCCGTCCAAGTTTACTTTTTGCATTGCAGAGGACGAAGAAGCCTCGCCGTTTCCGCCATTCCATACCAGCCTTGGTTACCGCGCGGAGCAGAGTGTGGCGACCGTGATTGGAGTCGAGGGTCCACATTCCACTTTCTTCACCGGCGACGCGGATGATCCGAAGAGCGCCGAGCGATTATTGAACACGATCGCTGCCGTGATCGCGAACCCCGGCAGCAATAACTCGCATCTCGGCGGCACTGCGGCGATGACCGTGGTGCTAAATCCGGATCATGCGCGAGTGCTCGCGAACGCAGGGTTCACGCGCGAACATATTCAACGGCAGTTGAGTGAGCGGGCGGTGACGCCACGCGCGGTGCTTGCCGCCCTCAATACCAAAATGTTGGTAGGCCAGGAGGTCGTGATTCCGGCTGTGCGCAATCCCAACAACATTCTGATACTCACGGCGGGCGGCTCTGGGCTCTATACGATGGTCATGCCGTCATGGTGCGCGGGTCCGCACGGCAATATCGCGGTCCATCAGGAGATCGAACTGGACCAAGCGTGCGCGATTCCAGTTTAAGTATCGATACGGGATCTTTCGCAGCCGGTAACGATATGAGCAAGCCGCTGCGCAAGAACTACGTTCTTATCGATTATGAAAATGTTCACGTAAAAACGCTCTCACTTCTGACGAGTGAACAATTTTGGGTGTATGTTTTCTTAGGGCCCAAGAACACCAAACTCCATCGCGAGTTGGTGCTGACAATGCATGAATTCGGAAATCGCGCGACCTATGTTGAATTGCATTCGCCGGGATCGAATGCGTTGGATTTTCATCTTGCGTATTATCTCGGGGCGCTCGTCCGCGATGACCCCGAAGGGTTCTTCCACATCATTTCCAAGGACACCGGATTTGATCCACTGATCAGCCATCTAAAATCCAAGAAAATTTTGGCCGCACGCTCAGTCGCCATCGAGGATATGCCGTGCTTCCGTCCGCAAGGCGAGCTGTCGGCCAACTTGAGAGATGCGACTCCCATCGAATTGATTGAGCCGCATAAAATCGATGCGTTAATTAAACTCGCCATTGAAATTTTGCGCGGGCAAAAAAAAGCCAAGCCAGGAACCGAGAAAACCCTACGCAGTACGCTCCGCGCTAAGTTGCCCAAGGCGATTGCAGATCCTGCGGTCGATTTAGTGGTGCGTCAGCTGCAGGAAAGCGGGTGGGCTAAGCTTGAAGGAAAAAAAATGACCTACCCGCTACTTAAGGACTAAGCCGAAAGTTTAGGCCCTATCTTGCGCTAAGTGCCAAGCACTACCGTTCTATTTAATGTCACGTACGCTAGAGTTAAACCAAGCA
>JAYUEZ010000197.1:0-5727 GCA_043738965.1 Gammaproteobacteria bacterium | reverse complement strand
ATCCGCGCGGCGCAAGAAGGGGTCGATATGATCATCGCTTCGGGTTACGAGGCCGGCGGTCACACGCATGCGCGGCCGGTTCACACCTTCGTGCTGGGCCCGAGCGTGACCGAAGCGGTGGCGTGTCCCGTGATCCTCGCCGGTGGCGTGCGTGATGGGCGCGGGCTTGCGGCGGCGCTTGCTTTCGGCGCGGAGGCGGTGGCCTTGGGCACGCGCTTTGTCGCGAGCCACGACAATCCCGATTGGCATCCCGCCTATGCGGCGCGCGTGGTCGCGGCCAAGGAAGGCGAGGACATTGTCTTTCAGGCGCTGTATGGGCCCTCGCGTGCGCTACCGAGCGCCGGGATTGATGAACTGGCCGTGCTGGAAGCGCGTGGCGGAGTGACGGAGGATGAACTGACGCGGTTCAAAGATCTGCGTTTGATTGCCGCACAACGCGACGGCGATATTAATGGCGGGATCCTGCCCTGCGGGCAGATCGCCGGTGCGATTAACGATTTAATTCACGTTGCCGAGTTTGTCCCCGGCATTGTGCGCGAGGCACTTGCGGTACTTGAGCGGCTACGAGACGCCTATCCCCGCGGTTGAAATGAGTTCGCCGCGAAGGCTTCTGCGGCCGTGGCAAAGCCGCACGCCTCGTGCGCCTGGGGACTGATGATGCTCGTATCGATGCCGCTCGCATAATCTTTGCGCAAGTGCGCATGCCATTCAGTGACCGAGCCGAACATGAAGATCCGTCTTACCATCGCGTCACTAATCGCGGCGGTAATGCGTTTGCGATCACGTATCGCATATCCAGCGCGCACTTCCGACACGGCATCACGATAGCCGAGTTGCAGCATGATTTCCTGATAAGCCGCCGCCGATCCATAGAACGCCAGGTGCTGGCGGAAATATTCCAACGCCGCGCGTTCCTCGTCTGGAGTCGCGGCGAGTAGTACGGCGCGTCGCTTCACGATTTCGAGATCCTCGACACGCCGTCCGCCGCGTTGCGCGCCAATATCGATTTGTTCCAGCGCCCATGCCAATCGATCCACTGGTGTGAAATCGTTGAGTACCACGCCATCCGCGACTTCACCAGCGAGATGCAGCATCTTCGGACCTATTGCGCCAAGATAAATCGGCACCGCTGCGGATGGCAGCTCGTGGAGACGAAATCCTTGGCTGCGCAATGTGGCGCCGGCGAAATTGGTTTTCTCACCGGCAAAGATCTGGCGCAGCAAGGCCACTGTTTCGCGCACGCGCGCGAGCGGCTGGGCGTAGGGCAGGCCATACCAACGATCGATCATGTTGCTGGTAGACGCGCCAAGACCCAATACAAACCGACCCGGTGCACGTTGTTCGGCGGCGACCACGCCGGTCGCCAGCACCGCGGGCGGACGATTAAACACCGGCACTACGCCGGTGCACAGACGCACTCGCGTGGTCGCCACGCCCAACGCCGCCGCTAACGCGATCGGATCCTGCAAACCCTCGGCATCGGCCAACCAGAGATCATCAAAGCCGGCTTGCTCCGCCCACACGCCTCGCTCAAAACCCGCGCCGAGATCAGGCGCGGGCCACAGCATTAACCCTATGCGTTTCGCACGCGCCATTTCAGCGGTGGTGAGGCGAAAACGGTTTAGGTGCGATTGGCACTCAGGTCACGCCGGCCGAAAACACCGACAGATCCTGTGGACCGCCGCGTTCGAGCGCACGCTTGTAACCATCGCGGGCGCGCAACCGCGCTAAGTAGGCGCGCACATTCGGCAAAGTTTTCACGCGGCCGCGACACTCGCTGAATTCCAAACCCCAGCCGAGATTGATGTCCGCGGCGGAGAAGCCCGAGGTCAACAGATAGTCGCGACCTTTAAGGGTGTCTTCGACGTATTGGTGGTTCTTCACGATTTCGGCCTCGAAGAAACCCATGAAGGTCTCATTGCCGCCGCCCGTCCAGGCGTAAACCAGGTCGACCGCGAGACCGGGGAATAGCGTGCCTTCGGCGTAGGCAAGCCATTGCAGGTATTGGCCGTAATCCGGCGCGGTGGCATTCCGGCTCAAGCGGCCGCTTGCACACACATTACAGATGTACTCAATGATGGCATCGGATTCGATAATGACCTGACCATTGTGTTCAATAGTCGGTGCCTTGCCGAGCACGTGAATTTTGCCGAGCGATTCCGGCGCGCGTTGGGTCTCCGCATTGCGCTGATGTTTGACCAGCTTATATTCAATACCGAGTTCCTCGCACAACCACACAATGCGTTGCGAGCGTGAATTGTTCAGATGATGGACTGTCAGCATGGGAAACTCCTCTGTCTATGGATGTTGTTGTTCAGACCGCGAAGTGTACGGCGTCCGGTCGGCAAGACCAATGTGAGTAGGCCAAACCGACCGGCAGCTTTCAGACGCTGAATAATGCAATTCGGTATTGCCGATGGCAGCGCACCATCCGCTTGTCGCCGCCGCGACGCGCTCGTATGCTCATCGATCCCAATGACGGTCGCCTGGGAGAAAAATCCGTGAGCAACGCAGCAGCCCCTAACCTCGACTTGAGTTCCCTCGACTTCTGGGCCCGACCCTATGAGGAGCGCGAACGCAGTTTCAAGTGGCTGCGCGACAATGATCCGGTGTCATGGCATCGGCCGCCCGAACCGCTCGCGCCAGGATTGCAGAACTCCAAAGGCTACTGGGCCATCGTACGTTACGAGCACCTGAAGGAACTCTCACGCAACGACACTGTGTTCTCGTCCGCCGAAGGCGTTTTTCTCGATGATTTCCCGCAGCTCGAGACCATGCTCTCGTTTATCGTGATGGACGATCCGCGCCACAAGGCACTGCGCGGCATCACGCAGTACGCGTTCAGCCCGCGCAACATTCGGCGCATGGAACAGCAGATCCGCGACATGGCGGCCAAAATCGTCGACGAGGTCGCACCGCGCGGCGAAGGGGATCTCTGCGAATTGGTGTTCAAGCAATTGCCGGGGCGCGTGTTTGCCGAAGTCTTCGTCGGTCTTAAAGATGTGCATCGGCGCGAGGTGTTGATTGAAAGTGCCGAGCAGCTCGGCGCGTGGGCCGATCCCACCTACGCGCATATCGGCCCGCCGCTCGCGGTATTCCAGGATGCCGCGCGAAAGATCATGGAGATTGCTTATGAGGAAGCGGATCGCTGCCGCCGCGAGCCCGATGACAACTTGATGACGTGGGTGGTCGAAGCCAATCACGAAGGCCAACAGATGACGAAGGAGGAACTCGGCGCGTTTTTCACGTTGCTAGTCGGCGCCGCGAACGACACTTCCCGGCATGCGATGGCGCATGCCGTCATCAATCTGCACCGTCATCCGGAGCAAAAGGCACTGCTGCTCGAAGACTTCGAGGGCCGCATCGACGTTGCGGTTGAAGAGCTGATGCGCTGGTCACCACCGCTGATGCACTTCCGGCGCACTGCCCTGACTGACTTCGATCTCGACGGCACCACCATCAAAGCCGGCGACAAAGTGGTGTTGTGGTACTGCTCGGGCAATCGCGACGAGCGTGTGTTTCCCGATCCTGATCGCTTCGACCTACTGCGCTCGCCCAATCGCCACCTGAGCTTCGGCAATGGTCCGCACTTCTGCATGGGCTCGTCACTTGGGCGGCAGATGGTCAAGTGCATACTGCGTGAATTCAACGGCCGGATGCATAATCTTGAGATCGGTGAACCGACGATGCTGCTCTCGAACTTCATGAACGGCGTACTGTCGTTGAAGGGGCGATGGACGCCGTGAGCGAGCCACGCTTAGCACGCCGATAGCGAGCGATCTTGTGCCGAGCTATGTTCAGGCTGCGGTTACGTCGCTGACAACTCAGGAGAACTCCCATGGCCGCAGTCGTTAAAACCACGCATCACGGCGGCTGTCCACACGATTGCCCTGATACCTGTTCGATGGTATTCGAAGTGGAGAATGGCAAACTCGTGGGCGTTAAAGGCAATGCGGAGCACCCAATGACGCGCGGTGGGCTGTGCGTAAAGCTCAAGGATTACGAAAAGCGCCACTACCATCCGGATCGTTTGCTCCATCCGCTGCGCCGGACTGGGCCAAAGGGTAGCAAGCAATTCAAACGCATCAGTTGGGACGAAGCGCTTAACGAAATCACCACGCGCTGGCAAGCGATCATCGCGGAACATGGCCCGCAGGCGATTGTGCCGTACAGCTATCTCGGACATCAGGGATTGGTGCACGGCCTGAACGGCGGCGACGCGTTTTTTAATCGCTTAGGCGCGACCGTTACTGAACGCACGTTTTGCGGCGAAGGTTCGGCCACGGCATGGCTTCTGACCTACGGTCCGAGCGGCGGCATGGATCCCGAGAGCTTCAAGCATTCCAATTACATCATCCTCTGGGCGTGCAATAGCGTTAGCACCAACGTGCATCATTGGCACATCGTCAAGGAGGCGCAGAAACGCGGCGCCAACGTGGTGGTGATCGATACTTACGCGTCAAAGACCGCCAAGGAAGCCGACTGGCATTTGGCGCCGAAGCCGGGATCGGATGGCGCACTCGCGATGGCGATGATTCACACGCTCATCGAAGAAGGTTTAATCGACAGCGATTATGTTGAGCGCTACACCGTGGGCTTCGTCGAGCTTGCCGCTCGCGCGAAATCACGCACGCCGGAATGGGCTGAAAAGATCACGGGAATCACGGCGGCGGATATTCGCAAACTCGCGCGCGACTATGCCGCCGCGAAGCCGGCGGCAATACGCATTGGCGTCGCGCTCGAACGTCATCACGGCGGCGGGCAGACCATTCGTGCGGTGTGTTGTCTGCCGGCGTTGACCGGTGCGTGGCGTGAAGTCGGCGGCGGGATCCTGGCCATGCCGGTGTGGGAACATCCGTATAAGTTCGAGGTGATTTGCCGGCCGGATTGGATCCCGCCCGGTACGCGGGTTATCAATAATCTGCAAATCGGCCGCCATCTCACCAACGAAATTCCGATGGACCCGCCGATTAAATCGATGATGTGTTGGAATTCCAATCCGGTGACGCAGGCTCCCGAGTGCGACAAAGTCGTCGCTGGGCTGTTGCGCGAAGACTTGTTCCTGGTCGTTGCCGATCATTTCATCTCGGACACGGCGAGCTACGCCGATATCGTGCTGCCGGCGGCGATGGGCGCCGAGATGGAAGACATCATTCTGTCATGGGGTCATAACTATCTTACGTACAATGAAAAGTGCGTCGAACCTCCCGGGGAGGCACTTTCTAATTACGAAATCTTTCGTCGCCTCGCCGCCCACATGGGTTTCACGGATCCGCAATTTAAATGGTCGGATGCTGAGTGCCTGGAGCATTACATCGATTGGGCCGCGCCCGCGTGTCACGGGTTTGATCTGACTTATCTTCGGCAACACGGTTTCGTCCATCTCAACATCGGCGGCGCCGACGATCGTGCGCCGCATCGCCAAGGTAACTTTCCAACGCCGTCTGGCAAGTGTGAATTCAAATCCAGCCTCGCGGCCAACGGCAATTTCGTCGCCGGTCCTTTCCGGCAGATGTATGAAGCACAGCAAGGCGGTGAACCCTTGGACGACTTACCGGATTACGTGCCGTCGCGCGAGACGCCGCGGACCAACCCCGAACTCGCGAAGAAATATCCGCTCAATATCGTGTCGCCGAAGAGTCACGGCTTTCTGAACTCGTGTTATGCCAACATGGAGCAGAAGATCAAAGGTCAGGGCGAACAATTCGTGCTTATTAACATGGCGGA
>JAYUEZ010000196.1:0-2167 GCA_043738965.1 Gammaproteobacteria bacterium | reverse complement strand
GATTGCTTTGACACTCGCCAGGCGCTTCGATCGCCTTGGGGCCAAACAAAATATGTTGGTGCCCGCCGCCTTGATAGAGATCGTCGTGTTCGAGAAACATCGTCGCCGGCAGCACGATATCCGCCACTGCCGCGGTCTCGGTCATGAATTGTTCGTGGACGCAGACGAACAAATCGTCGCGCAGGAAGCCGCGCTTAACGCGGTTCAAATCGGGCGCGACCGACATGGGATTGGTGTTTTGAATCAACATCGCGGTGACCGGTGGGCCGCCGCGGAGTGCGTCCGCGTCATGCGTTAATACCGCGCCGATCTGCGATTGATCAAGCAGCCGAATGCTGGGATCACGGAGCTCTGAGCCTTCGATGAGGCTGCGGTCCCAATGGAAAATCGCGCCGTTGGTATGAAACGCTCCGCCGCCTTCATTCAGCCACGCGCCGGTGATGGCGGGAATGCATGCCGCGGCGTGCATATTGACGGCCCCGTTCCGCTGTCGCGAAAAACCGTAGCCCAAACGGAAGAAGGTCCGCGGGTGTTGTCCGATTAACTGGGCAAAGGCTTCGATGGTCGCGACTGGAACCCCGCTGATTGCGCTCGCCCACTCTGGTGTCTTGGTTTTGAGATGCGCTTCCAATTCGCGCGGACAATCGGTGTAGCGATCGAGATACTCCCAATTCGCGAAACCATCGCGGAACAGGCAGTGCATGACTGCGCACGCCAGCGCGCCATCAGTGCCGGGCCGCACGCACACGAACAGATCGGCTTGTTCGGCGGTAGCGTTGCGGTAGGTATCGATTACCACCAGTTTGGCACTCCGTTCGCGTTTCGCGCGGAGCGCGTGGGTCATGACGTTGACTTGGGTGCTCGCGGCATTGGTGCCCCAGATCACGACGACATCGGCTTTGGCCATTTCGCGCGGATCAGCGCCGGCGAGCTTGCCGGTGCCCGCTAGAAATCCGCTCCACGCCAAGGTCACGCAGATGGTCGAGTGCTGGCCCGAATAGCGTTTGGCGTGACGCAAGCGATTAATGCCATCGCGCATGACCAAGCCCATGGTGCCCGCGTAAAAGTACGGCCACACGGTCTCGCTGCCGTGCGTTTGTTCAGCGCGTACAAAGGCATTGGCGACTTCATCCAAGGCCGCGTCCCAGCTGATGGGTTCGAACGCATTGCTCCCTTTGGGGCCGCTCCGCCGGAGCGGTTTGAGTAGGCGATCCGGATGATGAATACGCTCGGCATAGCGCGCCACCTTGCTGCAGATCACGCCCGCCGTGTAAGTATTGTCGCGGGCGCCACGCACCTTGCCGATATGGTGAGGATCGAGGCATTCCACCTCGAGCGCGCAGGTCGACGGACAATCATGCGGACAGGCGCTGAATTTGATGGTGGGTGCGACGCCCATTTAATGGTCCTCGTCAGGTGCGGGGGCACGCGATGGTTTAGTGTGCAGCCGGCCGCGAATTACGGCAATGCCGCCGAGCTTTGCGTATTATGCGGCCTTTCTGGTCACTAAGGGATTCGAGCTTCCAATGAAACAATTAGGCTGCGTGATAATTTTGCTGGCCCTCGCGGGTTGTCCCAATTTCAAGGATGCACGGGTCACGCCCGAACATCGTCAACGCTTGAACAAGGCCGCGGTGGTGGTGTTCCTGGACGCCGATCCCATCCTCCAGCACCTCCAACTGTCCGTGAAGGAAACCACCCTGACCACTGGACAGGTGGCAGGCTGGGACGTGCGGCAACTAACCGAAGTTTTTTTGCTCAAGCGGATGAAGGGCATGGGGCTGACGGTTAAGTCGATTCCTTATACGACCAAGGATTTTCCGTCGCCGTATGACTCCCGTTGGACCTATCCCAATCCGCCGCGCATGCGGCAAGCGTTGGCGCACTGGGGGGCGGTGAATGACGTCAACATGGTGGTCGCGGTTTATCGCCAGGTTGATCAGGATTTCATTGGCCATTCGATCGAGAATCTGAATGGCTATGGCATCGTCAAACATCAAGAAGAGCGAGTCGATGCCTATGCCGACGTGTATATGGAAGTCATCAATAGCGACGACGGTGGTGTGATTGGTAACGTGGGTGCGCAAGAAACCGTGGCGCTCGATAAACAGGCGTGGCGCGCGGCCTATGACGTGGATAAAACTCCCGTCGCGATTAGCGGGGCCGA
>JAYUEZ010000195.1:0-5735 GCA_043738965.1 Gammaproteobacteria bacterium | reverse complement strand
GTTTAAATATCCGACGGAAACGGCACGGGATAATCTTCGGATATCTGTTCGCTGGGGTTGAAGCTGTCCGTCGGCAAGGCGCGAGCGCGATATTCAGGGCGTTCGGGATCGGGTGGTGGCGCCGCGGAAGCGTTTGCCGTGGCGGTCGCCGCGCTCGGCGTAGTGTCTGCAGCGACTGCGCCGCGCACCATGAACGTCGTCAGGATTATTCCCAGCAAATAACGTGATTGGTTCATCCAAATTCCTATTGCGCGTAACGCGCCAGTCTAAAGCCAAGGTCGGGCCGGGGCTGGTTGCCAGCGGCGCGAAACTTGAGATTGAGTTCGGCACTGCTGCCTTGGGCCCAGCTCGATCCCTTGATCACATGGCTGGCGCCGCTACTCGGCCCCAGCGGATCAGTTACGGCGCCGCTGCTCGCCGGTCCATCAAAATCGTGCACCCATTCGCTGACGTTGCCCGCGAGATCGTACAGTCCGCGGAGATTGGGCGGGAAGCTACCGACTGGCGCGCTGGCCGCGAAACTATCGTTGTAGCCCACGACGATTTGTTTGACCACGGCCTTGGCGGATTCGTCGGCGTAGTTGCCAGAGCGAGTGCGTGGCGGGAAGCCGCCGCTCCATGGAAACTCGAGCGTCTTGCCGTCGGGGGTTAAACGTGCGACCCAATCCCACTCGGCCTCGGTCGGTAGGCGATAGCCGACGGCGTCCGGATTCACGCCGAGCACCCGCCCATATTTGATTTGATAGAACGCGGGTAACGATTCGCGCCGACTCAACCAATTGCAATACGTGGCAGCGGCTTCCCACGTGACATTCGCGACCGGCAAGTTATCCGCGTTCAAGTCCTGTCCCGGGGCGCCTCGCGTACGATGGCTGCTAATGAAATGTCGGTAATCGCGATTCGAGACTTCGAGCAAGCCCATATAAAACGGACGCGCCAGATGCACCGCATGCGGCGTCGTCGCCGCCACTTGAAATTCGCCGCCGGCAAATAGTTTTAATTCCTGGCCGAGGACGCTGCGTACCCTGCCATCCGTGAATTGCGGTTTCGGCCCATTGGCGAGTTCTGGTGGGACAAAGACACTCGCCGTGAGTTCGGCTTGCTGCTGCGCCTCGTTGTTCGATGGTGAAGGTCGGGTCGCACTGGCGGCCAGCGGGGGAGCGCGTGTCGCTTCTTCTTGGGCCATTTCGGCCGCGGTCTTGAGCCGGATCTGCAAGCGCTTTTCGACGCCTTTGCGTGGCGTTACCAACGTGCGGTAGGTAGCGAAGCCGGGTTTGCGGACGATCACTTCATGCTCAAACGTGGGTAGTTCGAGCCGTTGTGTAGCCGTGCCGTGGGGCGCCCCATCGAGCAAGAGTTCGGCATCCTCGGGCGTGGTCACGAGTTCAATCACGGCGAGTTCGGGCGCGAGTTGAATCGGCAGTTCACGGAGGTCGCCTGATTCGACCGACACTTTGATCTTGCCCGGCACATAGCCGGTTTTCATTATCGCCACTTCATGTTCATTATCGGCACTCACTGCAAACTTAAGCGGTGCCTCGCCCTTGAAATTGCCATCGACGGTGACCGCCGCGCCAGCCGGGGCGCTGACTACTTTGAGATAACCATCGTCTTTCACGAGTCGGACATCAGGAATGTTGACGGGCTGGCCCGCGATCACCGTGACCCTGCGATGCCATGGCTTATAGCCTTTCTTGGTCACCGCGATTTCCCGTTCGCCGTGGATCAATTCAGCGACCAGAGGCGTGACACCGAGGATGTTGGCGCCGCTTCGCACGGTGGCACCGTCCGGCCGCGAGGCAACGGTGAATTTCGCCCATGCCGGCTGCAAGGTGACGCTTAACGCCTGTTCCTGGCCTTTACCTTCAACGTTCAGATCGGCGCTGAAGTCGAGATAACGCGCGGCGCGCACCACCACTTGCCGTGTGCCCGCTTCGACATTTTCAATCAAACCCGGCGCGTAACCCGCTGGTTGGTCATCAATGCGAACTTCGGCCCGGGCCACGGGCGCGAGCACGAGTCGCAGTTGGCCGGGCAAGGGTTTCAGTTCGAATTGAAAAGTTTGCGTGGCCTCGCCCGACACTTTGATCTGATCTTGCAATGGCCGGTAGCCTGGCGCGCGCGCCGCTACCTGATGCGTGCCGGGTAACAGCATCCAGCTGCCATCGAAATGCGGCGCAAGGCCGTGGGCGACGGTTACGGCAGCGGAATTCGGCGTCACCATTAAACGCACCGAGCGTGCCCCGAAGATCAGCAGCATCACCACACCCACCGAGAGTAACGTGCCGCCGACGAATAACTGGGTCCACGGCACGCGCGGCCACTCGACGCCGTGCAAGCGACCCGGTGGCTTGAAGGTAGTCGGATGGATTCGATCCTCCGCTGCCGCTGGAGTTTGGTCGTCGCCGCGCGCCACGCGAATTATCTCCCGAAGGGTACTGGTTCCTCACATTGCACGATGAGCGTGAGCGGCGCGGCCTCGGCGGCTACGCTAAATTCCTGCCTGACATCGCGGTAGCCGTTCCGTTGGCCGAGCGCAGTATACCGTCCAGGAAAGAGCGTGAGTTGATGATCAGTGAAGGTTCCGATCGCACCAACCTTCAAGATGGTGATAGCGGTGGCGCCATTCGATTTCAAATTGATCGCCACTGGAGTGCGCGCGATGCGCAGCCGATTGTTTAAGGTAACCAACTGCTGCCGCAACCGCGGGCCCGGTGCGGCAATGAGCTGCGCCGCGTCGCGCACGGCGACGGCTTCTTGATAAACCGCGCTGTCCGCTAAGCGTTCGGGATCTTTGAGCGCGCGCTCAAGCCGGATTTCCAACGCCGCGCGTTGCTCGGCGCGGGACGCGCCCATGCTTGCCGCTTCGATTCCTTTGTCGACACTCAGCGCTTTGCGAAATTGCGCAGCCGCTTCGGGCCAGCGTTCACTTTGTTCGGCGCGATGCGCGGCCGTCATCGCCGCTTCAATCTGCGCCGCGGTGGCGCGGCTCTGCGTTTGGGCGAGTGCGTTGGCCGCTTCGCGCGATCGCGGATCGACTTTGCGCGCGGCTTCAAATGCGACGCGGGCCGCGCCGTAATCGCCGGCACTCAACGCCGCGAAACCTTTCGACATGGCCTGGGAAAAGATCGCGGCGGTGCGCGTCGTCTCGATTTTCGCCAAAGCCTGGCGCGCCTCGGCGACTTCTGGATCGAGCTTAAGCACCGCACGATATATCTCCGCGGCGCGCGCGGTATCGTTTATCCGCTCGTAGCCGTGCGCTTCTTCCAACAGTGCCATCTCCTTGTCAAAAGCATCGGCCCGCGCCACCCCACGTTCCGCCACGCCGTTGTTAGGCGCCAAGGCCAAGGCGGCAGTGAAGGCGGTCTCGGCGGCGCGCGCGTTCTGACTTAACAATGCGCGCTGCCCTTCATCCAAGTAGTCGCTAACTACCTGTGGAATTTTGGCGCGCAAGGTCGCGAGTCCTTCGCTCGCGCCCTGATAGGCAATGCGGGCCGCGGTATAGCGCTGCTCGCGATACGCCTTTTCGCCGTCCGCGACCTTGGCCAAAACCGCTTGATACGTATCGGCGCCCCAGGTCTCGACGCGCTGCGCGCGCAAGCCATCGAGGACGGGGAGCAGTGCCGCGAGCGCGTCTTGCGCGGCTTGGCGAGCTTCCGGGGGTTCTGGAATGAGCGGGGCAGCCGGAGCGGCTGGCGACGGCGCGGTAGTCTCCAGTACGGAGCTCGTGGTATCGGATCCGATCCACTGCGGCAAGCTGAAGAACACGAGGCCGACGCCGATCGTCAGCAGACCAACCAACGCCAACGCGAGCCACAGCGATCGCCGGGTGCGACCCGGATTTATTGCTGGCGCCGTTCCCGAGTTGAGGCTTAAGGGTTCGATCGGCGCGCCGAGATCGTCGCGTTGGGGTGCGGTCGACATGCGCCGCTTAACCTAAAGAGAAATGCACTGAGGGTATCCAGTAATTTTTTTCATCCAACTCAGCTTATTTAACCGCATCGTTCAACGGCGAGTCACTGGTGATAATGGGAAGACTGCGCGTGTTCTGTCCATTGTCGTTACGGTAAATATCCGCGAGTAAACCGCGCCATTGCGCATATTGCTCGTCGACCGTCCCGGTTAGGGTGACTGTCCGATTGCTAAGGTCGATATGATGCGGCTTCATGCTCGTGCCCAAGGAATCGGCCAGCTCTTCCAACGCCGCCTCATGAATCTTTGCTTCTTCGCTTTTTTCAACGCCGCTGCTAAACAAGTAAGCACCGCCAGCCATGCCGGCCAAGCCCGCCACGCCGAGTCCGGAATTATTGCTCGCCGTCATCGCGGCCAACCCACCGAGCACCGCCAGCGCGCCACCGATTTTCCGCAGCACGCCCTGGGTTTTAAGGCTTTTCATCTTCGAGACTTCGTCGTGACTCGCTTGCCGCCAGCGATCGTAGGAGGGTTGCATTTCACGCATGAAGTCATCGAAATAGCTATCAACTTGATCGACGAACATCAAATCGCGCGCGCGCAAATCGGCCATGCGTTGCACCGCTGGATCATCAACGGCGGGCAGTCGTTTGACATGCAGTTGGCCCTTGGTATCAGGCGCTAGATAATCACCGAACTGTTCGGGCGCGAACCGCCGCGCGAATAGCAATTGCGCCACCGCCTGTGCCTCTCGCAATTCAATTCCGTCGCGCTTGGCCGCCTCGCGCTGCAAGTCGTCTGCGATGCGTTCATAGATCCCTTGTAGGGGATCGCGGTATTCGTGCGTTGGATCGGCGTCGTAGACATAGCGCTCTGCCTGCTCATCGTATTCGCGTGTGTACCACACTTGGCCGGTGGCCGCGGTGACCGTGATGCTGAGTTTGAGTTGAGTGCCATCGGAAATAAGAATTCGCCCGTCGATCCACAGATCCATTTCACTTTGTTTCCGCGGCGAGAGGCGAACCCGGCCCCATACCCCGCGGCGCTCCAAGGTGTTGGCGAGTACGGTCGGAAGGTAATGCGCTTCGGCGCGGCGGACACTCGGCGTCGTGATGTGTTGATCGGAATCCAATCCCTCGATGCCTGGATCGAAAACGTCGATGCCGACATCGAGCTTGAGATCGGCCAAGTGTGCGACCGTTGGGCTTGGGTCCTGAGATGCGACCGGTGGCGACGCAGTGCCGGGCGGTGGCGTGTAAGGTGGCGGTGGGTGCGATGCGCAGCCGACGACGATTATCGCCATTGCACTAAGCGCTGCTACCGCGCGTACCACGGGCCAGACGTTCACAATCCTCCTTTGTACTTGCGATATTCCGCGCGTAATTTCTCGCGGAGTACTGGATCCTGCTCGCGATCAGCCGCTTCACGTAGCTGGCGGGCGACGATATCGTCGTCACCGCCGGCTGGGACTTCGACCGAGGTGCCGTTTCTTGGATAGCGACGATCGGCGGACTGGGTTACACCGGATTTGTCTGGCGTGCTACCGAGACCGGTGGCATTGCCCGCGGCGCCGCCGGCACCGCGCACCTCGGGCGGCATGTCGAGTCGCCCGCCGCGGCCTTCCACCGCGCCGCGTTCGGCTGCCGCCCCCCTCTGCGCACGTTCCTTCGCGGCATTCTCTTGTGCCTTGCGCATTCGATCATCGAACTCACGGAGCTTACGTTGTAATTCCTGATCGAGTGCGCCGCCGCGTTCACTGGCACTGACCGCGGCGGCGGTCGCACCGTCGGTCGACAAAACGGGTGCACCCCCACGCGGTACCG
>JAYUEZ010000194.1:0-15369 GCA_043738965.1 Gammaproteobacteria bacterium | reverse complement strand
CGAGAATCAGCTGTCCGTTAGGGCTTTCGATGATGCCGCTTTTGCTGTCAACGCCGGCGGCTCCGGCCTCGGGCGCGTTTAAGATTTTCGGCGCAATCAAGACGATTTCGCCGTTGGCGGCGGTTTTAATGTAGCCGTGATTCGTGATGCCGCCGCTGGTTGGACCGCCTTCGAAATGCAATTTGCCGACGGCGAAATCCGCGTCCTTGATATCCAGAGTCGACATGACCAGGCCAGCGGTATCAATGACCGCATCGCGCCCAATCAACATGCCTGCGGGATTGATGAGAAATACGTGGCCATTCGAGAGGAGCTGGCCAAAAATTTCCGAGGTGTTTGCCGTGGTAACGCGGTTCAGCACCGCGCTCGCGGCGTCTTGTTGAATGAAGCGCGTGGTCTCGCCCACGCCAATATCAAAACTCTGCCAATTGATAATGGCGCCCGGCGCGTTGGTGATATCTAAGGTTTGAGGGTTGGGAGCGGCGAAGCCGACAGTGCCAGCGATAACGCTCGGCCCCTGCGGATTAGCGCTCGCCGCGATGCTGGCGAGTATTCCAAGATTAAATGCGAATAGGCGCTGGCCTAATCCGCGTGAAAAGATTACTGGACTGAACATTCGGATCCTCCCCCCTCGATTCCGTGGTCGAGGTTGTTGAACGCCGGATTACCTTCGGCGGCGCCCAGAGTTGCATCTTGCGGCATGAACGGCGGAATTTCTGGTAATTTTTCTGCCTTGCCACCCGCTGCGCCGACAAACCCCGCGGTTCCCGGCGTTAAATCCACTTTGTTATCTTTTGTTTCGACCGAACAGTTGCCCACATAGCAACCCACGATGAGGCCTTCCGGTGGTGCGATTGAACTCGGCGGCGGTGGCGGCAGATCGGGCAGTTGCACTTCGTTCGGCTTCGGCACGTCGACAATGAACGCCGTGGGCATTTGTTGTATTGGCTGCGGCGTCATGCCGGGGGTGCCAATGAAAACTTGATTCCCTTGTTCGATCACATTGCCGAGTCCGTCATCAATCGCACCTTGTGTGACTTCGAGCGACACTCCATCACCGGTTGGCGACGGATTTGCCTCTGTACTCTGACCGGACCCCTGGCTATACACGCCCCACACCGTGCCGCGAATTCCGATGGTCGCGACCGCCGTGCGCATTTGATACGAGTTCGGTCGATAGTGACCGATGGCGCCGCTAACCGCGCGTAGGCCGCCGCGCAAGAGTGCAAAGATGCCGACGCCTTCCTCGGGTTTGGCTGCATCGAAAGTCAGTTGATCAACACGAAACTCGGTGTTGGGTAGCAACGTGACGCGACTCTTATCTTGAAAGCCGAGCACGGCGTAAGAGTTCGCACTGGTCAACAACGTCTCGCCGCTATACACCGGACCACCGACCGCTAAGGCGCGCGCGCGATCGCCATTGGTTGAGCGCGCCAATACATTGCCTTTAATAAACCCAGCGCGACCCGCGGGCACTGCACGGGTGGCGGCTTCCTTTACGCAGTCCGCGCCGCATAACCGTGCGTCAAACTCAGTGCCTCGGATCCCGATCGTGGCGACCGCAGTGCGTAAGCGCACGGCGTTGGGATTGCGTTTGCTCAAGAAGCCCGTGACGGCGCGCAATCCGCCTTTGAATAAGCGATATACCGCGCCCGCATCCGCGGCTTCGGTGCTGAAGGATTCAACTTGAAAGGTTGTTTCCGGGCGCAGCGTCACGCGGGTGCCGTCGCCGAGTTTCAAAAGCGCGATACTGCGCGGCCCAGTGGACACCACATCACCGGTCAGAATGGGCGAACCGATGCCAACAATACGCCCCGGCGCACTGCCTAGCTGCGCAGTCGCAATGCCCCGCGCAATCACCACTTCGCCAGCTTGCGTGGCAGCGCGCGCCGGCGGCGCCAGCGCTAACGCACTCGCCAGTGCGACGCTGACGCCTAGTAACGTACTTGCAGGGTTAAATGCCATTTTGAGGTGCCTCGATGAGCGGCTTCACCACCGGCATGTGCCAATGGAAGACCATAATCTGCGGATAAACCTACCTGGTCGCGCCATTGATAGCGCGCACCAATACCGATGCTGGAAATAGTGTCCGAGCCAAGCTGTTTAGCCAGCGGATCGACTAAGTGCTTATGGCCGGCGTCTAAAAATCCAAGAAATCTTACCCCGTCAAGCTGCTCGACCGGCGGCGTCCACAATTCTAGGTTCGCGACCAACGCGGTGTCACCGGCAATCGTCCGCTCATCAAAGCCGCGCACCGAGCGTTCCCCGCCGACCCCGAATTGCTCCCCGGGAATTAAAGGCTCACGTGAATATTGCCCATTCAACCGGAAGACCCCACTAAACCCTTCAGGCAGCTGCTGCGTCACTAATGCACCGAAGCGCATTACCTTCCAGTCCGACACCGCTGGTTTACGAACTTTCGAATAATCAAAGTCATTGTTATGGCCGCCGAAACTTAAGTTGGTGGTGAAGTCGACGTAGAAATCGAAACTGGTGGCGACCCAGTTGTAGCCCCCATCGTAACGCGCCGTAAAGGGCCGACTACGCACGATGGTGCTGATCCCGCGAATGGGCAAGCCCGTTGCCGCGTTGAAGATTGAAGTATCGAAACTACGATCTTGCAGCCCCGCGGTAAGCGAATGCTTGTAACGACCAACGCCGATGAGTTGTCGCTTGAAGCTAATCCCGTAAAAATCGCCAGCACCACTAACGTCGAAAACATTTTGCACGTTGCCGACATCGACGTCGGACTTGACGTAAAAACCAGACAACCACCCAGACAGTTGATAGATGGGAATTTGATAAAAAGCCCCGAACTGCATGACGTTATTGATGTTATCCGGCGAGATAGTCACCGCCGTACTAAAAACATCATCATGACCACTTAGGTTGCCGTACATGCCACCGAGCTGGAGGCGGGAACGACCGGTGTCTTGGGTGCCAATGTTGTTGATCGTGGCGAAGAGATTCCACGGTCGGCGATCTTGCACGTTGACCACGGCGTCGACCATATCCGGTTGCAGCTCGCTTTCTTTGAAGGTCACGCGCAATTTTTTGTGCGGGTGTTCATTGGCGACCGCTAGCGAACGCGAGACTTCGCTAAGATCGCTGCCGCCGGCGGCGCGAAGCTTCGGCAGACTCCGGCGAATATTGTCCTCGGTGAAATGCTCGTTTCCTTTAATCTGCAACTCGCCAACGCTGACGCTGGTGACTTTGAGGATCACAATGCCAGAATCGAGTGCCTGCGCGGGTAGCGAGACGCGGGCGAAGTTGTAGCCGGCTTTGGCGAAGGCTTGTTCTAGTGCGTCCTTGGCGCCAAGTAAGCCATCGATGCCGCTGTAGTCGCCGAGAAAGGGCGCGAGCGTGGTTTCCGTGGTCTTCGGGTCGAGCGGATTGTCGCCGTCGATTTGAAACCGCTCCACTTTGAAATTGACGGCGGGCGGTGTCTGCGCCAAGGCCGAGACACAAGCCACCATCGCGAATAAAGATACAAGCCAACGCACTACCACCCTCCCAGGAGTCACTTCGGACCCCTTATTAGTCATACAGCTCATCTTAAATAAGACTTCAAACTAAGAAAAGGACTAATGTTGCTGAGTCATGGGCAGTTTTTGGTGGGGTGGCTGTTCCGTTCGCGGTCAAAACTTGGCGCGCAAACGCGATTCATGAGGTCGGTTAGTAGATTGCGCTGACCCATGGACCCGTCTCATGGGCTTCCCAATACGCGTCGTTAAGCCACCGAGTCAGGGGTCCTGGAGTCCCGTCGCCGAGCACGTTCCCATCAAGACGCGTCACCGGCATGATGCCGCCGGCAGTGCTCGTTAGAAAAATTTCGTCCGCCGCCTGCAAGGTCTCCATATCAAGCGCAGCAGGCCGCGCGGTCACGCCGCGCCGGGCCGCCAACTCGAGCACCGTTTGGCGGGTGATGCCGTGAAGAACGCCGCTCGCTGGAGTGACCAACGTCCCCTTGACGTAGGCAAACACGTTAAATCCAGGTCCTTCGGTCACCCAGCCTGCGGCATCGACCAGGACTGCGGTGTAGGCGCCACGGTCATAGGCCTCGAACTGCGCACGGACAAAGTCACCCCATTGAAAGTTCTTAACCGTGGGATCCAGGGCCTTAGTACCGACGCGTTCGACGCCGCGCGCCACGGCCAGGTCAATGCCTGCGGCCTGTTGCTCGGGGTGGACGATCCACACGTAGGGCACGGCGAAGGCGTAAAAGCGGTTCGCGATTTTCCTCGGATCGCGGCCACCGGCCATTGGAACCCCACGGGTGCAGATCATTTCGACATACGCTTCTTGCAGCTCCGTTTTGCGCACGCAGTCCGCTAAAAGTGCCGGCATGACGTCCCACGGCACCGGCGGCGTCAGTTGCAGACACTGGCAACTGCGGGCAAACCGCTGCAAGTGATCGGATAACCGAAAGAACTTGCCGTGCCACGCGGCGACCACGTCGTAAGTCGCATCCGAGCGGGTGAAGCCCATGTCGGTGATTGGAATTCGCGCCTGATCGATGGGCACGTAATCACCGTCGATCCAAGCACAGCCGGCGGCAAACGGATTGGTCATGGCATTATCTCGATTAAAGCGGATCGGCGGTTTGCGGGAGCTCGGCTTGACAGGGGTTAGGCCGCCGCTTAGGTTCCCTAATCATTGTCTTGTTTGCCACCACGAAGGGCTCCACTCATGGATTTTCTATTTTCCGACGAACAGCGCGCAATTCGCGAGGCCATCGACAAGCTGTGCGCCAACTTCACCGCCGATTATTGGTTAGCCTGCGACAACGAAGGCCGTTTCCCGCAAGAGTTCGTCAAAACCATCGTGGATTCCGGCTGGCTCGGGATCGCGATGCCGGAAGCCTACGGCGGATCTGGCCTCGGCATCACCGAAGCGACGATTATGATGCAGGCGATCGCCGAGTCCGGCGCGGGCCTGACCGGTTGTTCCGCCATCCATATGAATATCTTCGGTCTCAACCCGGTCATCGTATTTGGCACCGAAGCACAGAAACAACGGGCGTTGCCCCCGCTCCTGAGAGGCGAACACACCGCCTGCTTCGGTGTCACTGAACCTAACGCCGGACTCGACACCACCAATCTCGACTGTCGCGCCGAGCGTACGCCTACTGGTTACGTCATTCACGGCCAAAAGCACTGGACCTCAATGGCGCAGCGCGCGAATAAAGTCTTGCTCTTGGCGCGCACCACGCCGAAAGACCAAGTCAAGCGCAAGACGGAAGGCTTGAGCCTGTTTTACACCGAGCTCGATCGACGCTACGTCGAGATCCGCGAAATCGCGAAGATGGGTCGCAAAGCGGTCGATTCCAATGCCGTTTTCTATGATGGCTTGCCGGTTCCAAAAGAAGATCTCATCGGCGAAGAAGGTAAGGGCTTTCACTACATCCTGCATGGGCTGAACCCGGAGCGAATTCTCATCGCAGGTGAAGCGGTCGGCCTCGGGCGCGCGGCGTTGAATCGCGCGGTCACTTACGCCAAGGAGCGTTCGGTGTTCGGCCGACCGATCGGCCAAAACCAAGGGATCGCCCACCCGCTCGCCAAGTGCTGGGCCGAATTGGAAGCGGCGGAATTGCTGGCATACAAGGCCGCGTCATTCTACGACGCCAAGCTCGAGTGCGGTGCGCAGGCGAACGCCGCGAAATATCTGTGCGCCGAAGCCGGTTTTCATGCCTGCGAGACCGCGGTGCTGACCCACGGTGGCATGGGCTACGCGAAGGAGTATCACGTCGAACGTTATTTACGCGAAATCATGATCCCGCGCATCGCGCCGGTCAGTCGCGAAATGATTCTGAATTTTATCGCTGAGAAAGTGTTGGGTTTACCGCGATCTTTCTAGGATAACCACGCTATGTATGAACAAGGTCATGTACTGGTTACCGGCGCGCTCGGTGGACTAGGCACCGCCATCGTCGGCCGACTCTTGCGCGACGGCGCACACGTCATCGCGACCGATCGCCGAACCGACGAGGCGGCGGCATGGCGCCGCCAATTCGGGGCCGAAGCCGAAAGCCGGCTCGTGGTTCGCGCGCTGGATATCACGAAGGATCAAGACGTCGACGCGTTCCGCGATGAATTGCATCAGGCAGGCACGCATGTCGCTTATCTGGTCAACAACGCCGGAATCACCGCTGCCAGCGATCCCGCGCGAATGACCACCAAAATCTTCGATGTGGTGGTGCGGGTTAATCTGCACGGTACGTTTTTCTGCACGCGTGCGTTCTGCGACGCGATGCGCACCCGCGGCTTCGGCCGCATCGTGAATTTCGCCTCGGTCTATGCCTATCATCCCGGGCCCGGACAGGCGCCTTATGCGGCGGCGAAAGCGGCCATCGTTGGTTACACGCATTCGACCGCGCGCGATCTGGCGACGGCTGGAGTGACAGTGAACGTCATCGCACCGGGACTTATCTGGCATGAACGTTTAAAGGGCGTGTTGTCCGATGAAGAATTCGCCGGCGCGATTGCCGCGACCGCAATGAAGCGTGCCGGCAAGCCCAGCGAAATCGCGGGCGCGGTCGCCTTCTTACTCTCTGACGATGCGTCGTACGTTACCGGCCAAACCCTCCATGTGAATGGCGGGTTCTACATGAGCGGCTAGCGCGACGGTATTCAAAAACAACCCACCGGGAGGAACGCTGTATGGCAACTAAATCTGTCGCGGATGTGGCGGCGATTATCAAGGCGAATAACAAAGCACTGGCCGCTGATCTCGCTAAAGGCGATGCGGTTGGCATTGGTAAGCGCTATTCGAAGACGGCGAAATTAATGCCGCCCAACGCGGACATTCAAAAAGGTAAAAACATCGCGGGTTTCTGGCAAGGCGCCATCAACATGGGGATTAAGGGCGTCGTGTTAAAAACTCAAGAAGTTGAAGTCCACGGGACCACGGCGATTGAAGTGGGAACGTACGTATTGTCCGGTCCAGGTGGTGCGGCGCTCGACGCCGGCAAGTACATCGTAGTGTGGAAAAAGGACGGCAAGGATTGGAAGTTACATCGCGATATTTTCAATACTAGCCGGCCGGCGACGTAGGGAACGCGACTGCGCATCACCCTCTCCCCTCGCGGGAGAGGGTGAAAGATTCCTCGCTTTCACTCGCAAGGAGTCGTAGAACAAAGCCATCGACGTTTATTTCTTCGCCGCCGCGGCTGGCGGAACCTTCTCTCTCGCCCGCGCGGCCTCTTCCTTGGTCGGCGCACTATTGCCGAACCAGCGAAATTTCAAATTGCCGATGAGTCCTGAAATGGGCCGCGTAATCGCGCCGGTTAAAGTTTGATCGCCTGCGTCTGTCACGATTCGTTCGAAGTTTGATTGCGGTACGGCCGGAGTGCCCCAAATTTTGAACTCTGGCCCCTTCCAATAACCGAGGGCATTTTGCTGGTCTTGCATCAGGTCCATGCTGTACAAAATCGCCGCGCCGCGCCCGAGCATATCGAGATTAGCTTGAAGGTTAAGCGGGCTATCAAGAATGTCGTGCCCTGCTTGATAATCGATGCCACCCGTTGCGCTCATCGCAATAGTTGGGCTCAGGACTAAAAACTGTTCGACCTTGACATTTTTGCTCGCATCACGCACCAAGTGAATGTCGACACTGTCGTAATTGATCTCGGCGATGTAATTCACTAACCGGGCAATAGCGCCCGCGCCAAACCCGCCGGTCGGCACATAGGACAGCCCTTCGCCGACCACGCCTAGAATGTCTGAAGCACCGATCATCAAACCGCTATCCGGCGGCAAGGGGCGAAAGACGCCTTCGCGGCTGGTCATGTTGATATCGAACAGCACGCGATTGCGCAATTGCGAAAAATTGGGAAAGCGGCCGAATGCTTTAATGTCCACGCCGAACAATCCCTCGATACGCGGTTTCTCGCCGGGCACGAGTTCAGTGAAGAATTGATTAAGATCGAAGTCATGCAACTTGCCGGTCAGGTTCAAGTCGTAGGGATCCGACTGCTTATTATTGAAACGCGTGGTCCCGTCGAATTCAAGTGTGCTGTCATGAAAGCGCGCCTTGATACCACTTAACGCCAACTTGTGCCGCCGCAGATCGAGCTTGCCGGCAACCTCCGTGAACGCGAGATAATCGGTATAGAAAAGTTTGGCAATCTTCAAATCAATAGCCACCGCATACGGAATTACTTTCCACGCGGCCTTGTCATCGGGCTTTTCGTTCAACGCGACGGCGGGTTTGTCGGGGCTGACATCAGCGCTCGCGGCCGTCAGTTCGTCATGTTTGGGACTGATCGCGGTTACCGTCGCCAATATATCGTTCAAATAAAATAATTCGCTCGCCATCTCGAGGCGCAGCACGCGCGGTTCATCGGGTTGTGGGGCGTAGTGGCCAATGACAGTGGCGTTGCTGACACCCGATTTGCCGCGCCCGATGAGCGGCGCCGTGAAATCAAAACCGTTGCCGTCGGCCGCCAACTCCCCGGTGACCGGCATTTCAAACGTGCTAATCGCGAGCGGTGACGCGGCTGAAAGTTTGTCGAGGACGAGCTTGGCGTCGATCTTCCGCGCCGGATCCACCGCTACTCGCAAACTCAATTCACCAGCCGTCAGTTTATGGCCGGGCATTATCGCCGTTTGCCGTAGCAGTTGTGGCAGGTCGGCCGTGAACTCCGTCACGAGAGAGGTGAGCGGCATGTCCTTGCTCGGATCAAACGTCGCGTCGATCTTGCCTAGCAACGCCGACCTACTGGAATGTCCGGCAAAGGTAACACCCAGATCGTTGAAGCTCACATGGACCGTCCGATCGGCAACGACGACCGTCGCCACGCTCGCGAGCGAGAACGGATCGAACAGGGCGCGCTTGCCATCGGTGATCCGCACGTCAGCGAGGCCGAGCGGCGCAAGACTCGTCGCCTGTAACACGTTGCCATCCGAATTAAGCCGCAGACTCGAGTTAATTTCCGCAAGGCTAATGTCCTTTAAGGGCACAAACTCGGCGAGCGTCGCTGATGAAAGGTTTTTGATATTGAGGGCGACCGCGCCGACCACATGGCGCGCCAGATTTTCACTGGCCGCGAGGTGACCGCGGAGTACAAGCCCTGGTTCCGCCGTCAATTCGATCGTTGCCTGCTTGCCAAGCGCGAGCACCGCGTGCGCGAGACGCGCGTTGATCGTGTCCTTGACCTGGGTCAAATCGAATTCGAGGGTACCCTTTACCGGGACCGTGGGCATCGCTTGCGGTAAGGCCTCGGCGACGATAGGTTGGCGGGCCAGTGCATTGGCATTTAGCGCGAGCTTGCCACTGGCCACCGTCGACGCCTGTGGTGTGCCAAAGCCGGTCACCGCGGCTTTGCCCTGCCCACTTACTAACATCTGCCCACCACTGGTTAGCGCAAGGCCAGAAAACTCCAGCGCAAGTTGCTCCGGACCATAAACCGCCGATGGCGTAATCGCCAACTGCAGGCTGCGCAACAAGGGCTTGCCACCCCGGGTAACACTGAGGTCGTCGAGCTTGAGTGGCGATGTCGCGCGCGCGGCCAACACTTTTTTGCTCGGCGCGCTCAAGATCCAATCCACCGCGCTTACATGACCGGCGAGTTGAAACTCACCCAGTGCGGGATTCAACCAGGCGAGATCCAAATTGCGAATGGCGAGGGTGCCAAGCTCACCGGTTGGGTTGTTGAATGAGGGCGGGCCACCGCTCAATTCAAAGTGAAAGGCTTGCTTTGCGACGGCGTGCAATAAATCAGGCCGGCCCGGCGCCGCCACGGCGAGATCGAGTTTTTCGAGTGATAAATTCGGATGTAGATGAGCAATCAAGCCCTTCCAAGTCAGCGCCAAGCCCGCCGGCACCGGGTAGTTTGCGAGCTGCTCAGCGACCACGGGTAATTCACGCACGGCATCAAAGTCTACTTTGGCTTGCGTACGATAGCGCCACATCGCGCGCGCTTCCCCGCCCTGTTTCTGCGCTGCCTTCACCGTCAGCACTGCCCATTGCTTGTCGCTGGGCTTGTCGCCCGTCGCAACGGTAAAATTATTGAGCGCAAAGCGCGCAAAATCACTCGACAAGCTCGCGCTCGGTGTAAATTTAACCGCGAGATTTTCCACCAACGATTTTTCACCGCGTTTCACGCTGATGCCATGGATAGTGCTCGGTGTCACGGCCTCGAATTTTAGCCGCGCTTTGTCGTCGACATTGATTGCGTAACTGCCGGTGAAATCTCCCGCGAGTTGTAAATCACTCGCGAGCCCGTTGAACCACGCGAGTGGTAAGGGTCCGACGACGATTTCGGCCAGCGCGTTGGGCGTAGTTAGCAAGTCGCGCGGGGCGGCGAAGGTCAAGGTCAAGGGCTTGGCCAGTTTGATCTGCAGCCGCGGATTTTTATCCACGTCCACGGTCGCCAATACCAAGTTGTCGAGCGCGAGTTTCGCGGCGTCGAAAGTGCCCTGTCCGCGAACTTGCGTCAGCAGCGCCGCGGGTAACGCCGGATTCGTTCCCAACACCTGATCGAGCGCAGTCACCTGCAGCGTGCTTTCCAGCGTGATAAGCCCGACCAAGCTCCGCGTATCGATCTGAAACGCGCCACTGGTGTCACTCGTAAACAGCGGAATCGGGCGCGGCCCGACATAGGGGTGCACGGCGCGCTCATTCGCGCGTAGCCGATAACCCGCGCTGAACACACCATCCTCACCGCGATAGAGGCCATTGAGTTCCAACGTCGCGCGACTTGCGGCGTTTTCGTCATCGAATTGCAGAGTCAGCGTAACGGCATCCGGATTGGGGATCACCTCGATCGTGCCATCGGCGTGCTTGATCTGTCGCCGCCGATATTCATTACCTTGCAGACCGGGGGGTGGCTCAATCAATGCGGTGATGCGCGCGCGTTCCGGCGTTGGTAAGGCGGCCATCGCTACGACGGTTTCGAGATCCAGGCGCACCGCGCGAAAGCGTCCGCGGGCGAGTTGGCTTAACGTGAGTTTGCCTGTTGCGTCGATGTGATCGCCGCCAGTCGTTGGCGCGAGGGTGGCTTCAACGCCGATCTCCCCTGCGATATGCGGCTTTATCCCGCCGCCGTTCAAGCGCACGTTTAAATTCTGATCGCCGCGTAACAATGCCCCGAGCGCGACGTCCACGCCATCCAGCACCACGCCGTAACCGCTGTTCATGCTCGCCAATACGCCAGGAAACGGCGGAATTGGCTCGGGCTTTGGCGGCGGTTCGAACTGACGAAGATCAAGTTCAGTGTGTCGCACATACACGCGATCAATGGCGACAGTGTTGTTGAGCAAGGCCAACGGATTGAACCCGAGCTCAAGTTTGCCGACGTGGAATTTGCCACCGCGATACGTAACATCGACCCCGCGCAAGGTCGCCGACCAGGGCGTAATTCGCACGTACTCGACGCCGAGGGTGGTGACATAAGGCGTGAGTTTTTGAAGCAGAAACTCGCGCTGCTTGGCAGGCCGCAACCCGACACTGACTACGAGTGCGAGCACCGTGAACAACAACACCGGAACAGCGAACCATGGCCGGCGCCACCAGGGGCGCTTGCCGCGCGACCTCCACAGAACATTAAACGGCGTATCCGGCATCCTGCGCTACCTGTGGACCCGCAGCTATAAATTCAACATCTTCATCCGCTCCTCCGGATACCGCTCGCCCGCGGCAAATCCCTTCGGCGCGACTGCTTCAAGCGTGGCGATTTCGGTCGCGCTCAACGTGA
This sequence comes from Gammaproteobacteria bacterium, assembly GCA_043738965.1. Classification (GTDB taxonomy): domain Bacteria; phylum Pseudomonadota; class Gammaproteobacteria; genus CAIKBL01. The sequence goes on along the minus strand of JAYUEZ010000194.1, from coordinate 3,674 downwards.
CGTCGGCGGCGCCCAAATTTTCAATCAAGCGCGCTAACTTGGTGGTCCCCGGGATCGGCACGATGTGTTCGCCTTGCGCCAAAACCCACGCCAAGCCGACTTGCGCCGCGCTACAACCGCGGGCAGCGGCGAGTTCGCGTACTTTATCGACCACATCCAAATTGCGCTGAAAATTCTCGCCCATGAAGCGCGGTGAATTGCGGCGAAAGTCATCTTCCGCCAAATCGTCGAACTGCCGAATGCTGCCGGTCAGGAAACCGCGCCCGAGCGGACTGTACGCGACAAACGCGACGCCCAACTCCCGGCAGGTGGCGAGCATCTCTTGTTCCGGATCGCGCGACCACAATGAAAATTCGGACTGTAGGGCGGTTATCGGGTGCTCGCGATGCGCCCGGCGCAAGGTCGCTGGCGCGGCCTCCGACATTCCGAGGTGTCGCACTTTACCTTCACGTACTAAGTCAGCCATCGCACCGATCGTCTCTTCGATCGGCACGGTTGGATCAACGCGGTGCTGATAATACAGATCGATATGCTCGATTTTCAGGCGCCGCAAACTGGCCTCGCAAGCGGTTTTGACGTAAGCCGGGCGCCCGCTGACCCCATGCCAGCCGCCTTTGTCATCGCGCACGATGCCAAACTTGGTCGCGATCACCGCGTCGTTACGGCGTCCATTCAAGGCCTTCCCTAACAATACCTCGTTGGTGAAGGGGCCGTACATGTCTGCACTATCGAAAAAATTGAGACCCCGCGCGAGCGCCTCGCCAACCAGCGTGATCGATGCGTCATCGTCCGCTGCCCCATAGAATTCCGACATCCCCATGCAGCCAAGGCCAATGGAAGAAACCAGCGGTCCGCGACTACCGAGTTTGCGCATCTGCATAAAACACTCCTCACGTTGACATCGACGGACTCAAAGGTCCGTCGCCATGCTACACGAGCTATGCACTCGCCGGGGAGTGTCGCGCGCAGATGTGGTGTACGATCCCGCTACCCTGCCGAGTTCGCAAGATCGTCGGCGTGATGGAATGGGGTCTAGCGTGCTGAGTCGCATGAATCGGCATGATCCGCCGACTACCGATGGCGCTTCGTGGGAGCCGCTTTTGCGACGAATCCTCAATCGTTTTCTGCCCAGGAGGTCCAATGAAGTTCAGTTGTCACGTGCAAACGCGGATCAGCGATTATCGAATCGCGAAAGATCTCGAAGACTGGGGCTACGACGCTGTCTGGTTCCCCGATACGCAAATGATGTGGTCGGATTGCTACGCAACCATGGCGCTCGCTGCACAATGCACTTCGAAAATTAAAATCGGCACCGGAGTCTGCATCACCGGCACGCGCATCGCGCCCACCACGGCGGCGGCGATTGCGTCAATCAATGTGCTGGCGCCGGGGCGCACGTTTCTTGGCATCGGCACGGGCCACACCGCGATGCGGGTGATGGGCCACGATCCCATGCCGGTCAAAGCGTTTCGCGACTACCTGCGCGTGGTGCGCGCGATGCTAAACGGCGAGAACGTTGACTACACGCTCCACGACAAGACCACCGAAATCGCGTGGCAGGATCATGGCGGTGGTTTCCGCAATACCTGGGATCGCATTCCCATCTATGTCGCGGCCAACGGACCGCTCGCGTTGCGTGCGGCCGGCGCCTATGGCGATGGTCTGATCTCGATCTTCAACGAACAACCCGAGGTCATGAAGGGCAATCTCGATCTGGTGAAAGCCGGCGCCGAGAAAGTCGGCCGCAAGGTCGGCGACAATTACCACACCACGTCGCTGTGCCATGCCGTGGTGTTACGACCCGGCGAAAAACTCACTGACCCACGCGTGGTCGAATCCGCCGGTTCGTGGGTGGTTACCGCACTCCACTTTGTCTACGAGGTCTGGCGCTATACCAAGGACGACAGCGTGATCCCGGGTTATATGCGGAATGTCTGGCAACCCTATCTAGACCGCATCAATAAAATGTCGTTAGCCGAGGAAAAGCGCCATCAAGTGCTGCACGAAGGGCATTGTAGTTATTACCCCGCCGTCGAGCGCCCGCTGATTACACCCGAAATGATCCAAGGCACTTGTATTGTCGGCGAACCGGCCGAAGTCGCGGAGAAAATTCGTGCTGCCGGCCGCGCCGGCCTCAAAGAAGTTAGCTTACTCCCACCGTTGATGCATCTTCGACATATCGCCAAAGACTTCGCTGAAAAGGTGATTCCGCTTTTATAGCCATAGGCCGGAGCGCAGCGCGCTCCGGCATTTTCAGCGTCGGCGCCAGTAACCCATGACCCGTTCTCCGCATACGTTTGCCGATCTGCTGTTCACCGTTCAAGTCATCTGTGCACTACTCTTCGCCGTCACCCAAATTCGCCAAATGTTGCAGACCACGCAAGGCGTCAGCCTCACGTGGTTCGTGTTTTGGGCGGTTTTTCTTGGCCTCAATCTGTTGCTTGCGATAAAGGCCCATCAGGTCCAGCCGAGTCGAGTGACCCGCCAAGCGGTAGTGACCTACGCACTATGGTCGGCAGTGCTTGCCGCATCACTAGCGGTGTTGGTGTGGCGCACGCTCGGCGCGTGGTATCCCGTCGATACCCTGAATCTGGTGATCAGCGGATTCGGGATCGCCGGGGTCCTCGGCGTGGGCAAGGCGCGTGGACTGGGTCTTACCGATCCCATGGTGCGTGGCTGGCTCGCCGTGTTCTTCAAGGCCACGCCACAGTTAACGCTCGCCTGGCATATCACCCAAGTGGGTGGCGCGGGACTCGCCGCGTTTCCGGTGATCGCCGGTCATCTGACCATTTGCATCCGGCTTGGTCAGCTCTACTATTCGATCAAAGAAGCTGGCTGGGATCGCAACCGATTGGGCTCCGCGGTGAGTGAAGTCGCAAACGAACTGAGCTGGTTGTTGACGACGGTGGTGTGGTTAGTGATTTAGGGCGGCCGAGAATCATGAAGTTCGTTCAAGAAGTGGAAAGCGCGCTGATTAAACCGATTGTCATTGCCCACCGCGGCGCCAGCGGCTATCGGCCAGAACATACCCTCGCCGCCTACGAACTCGCGATCGCGCAGGGCGCTAATTTCATTGAACCGGACCTGGTCGCGACGCGCGACGGCTGGCTTATCTGCCGTCACGAAAATGCGCTGGCCGTGCTGCAACCCGACGGCACAGTGAATGCGACTGATACCAGTACCGATGTTTACCGGCGCACCGAATTCGCCGCGCGGTTAACCACTAAACGCGTCGACGGGCGCGAAATTCGCGGTTGGTTTAGCGAAGATTTTACGCTGGCCGACATCAAGACGCTACGCGCCATCGAGCGCATTCCGGCGCTGCGGCCCGCCAATACCGCGTACGACGGACTATACGAAATCCCGACTTTCGACGAAGTCATTACGCTGGTCAAAACGCACGAAGCACGAACCGCTGAACGCGTCGGCGTCTACCCCGAGACCAAACATCCCAGTTATTTTTTGCACGACGGCCACCGCCTCGACGGTGAACCAATCGCGATTCACTTAGGCGAGCGTGTGCTCGCGACTTTACGCGACCAGCGTTTCTGCGATCCCTCGCGCGTCTTTATCCAGTCGTTCGAAGTGGGTAACCTGCGCGAGCTGGCGCGCGACCTGTTGCCGCGCGCGCATCTCGACCTGCCGCTGATCCAACTGATCGAGGCCGATGGCGC
>JAYUEZ010000193.1:0-5754 GCA_043738965.1 Gammaproteobacteria bacterium | reverse complement strand
GCATCAGACGGTAGTGTGTGCCCCAGGCATATTCGAATTCGACCCCGGGATTTTCGCCGTCAGCCGCCGGAAATTTTTGCACGAAGATTGGATTCGCGGTGAAAGTCCACTTGCCGATGCTTTTTTCGAGTAACACTTTCCACTCCAAAGCGTGATCACCACTATGACGAAGGCCCTTCGAATATTCGATATAGGCGCCGACATCGAGCCAGTACTGCCCCGGTTCGGTTAGCTGAAAGATATTCTCCCACGCGAATTCGGTACTGCGTAGAAAGTCGCCCGGCTCATGTGCCTGCTCGAGAAACAGTGCCGTATGCCAATACGTGGTCGGGCTGTAGGCAAGTTCGTAAATGTAGCCCTGCGCGCCGTCTTTATCGCCATCGTCGTCGAACGAGGTATTGCCGCGAAACTCGAATTCCCACTCGTGGTACTCAACATAGGGTGAATAGACTTTGAAACCGGCCGTGGCCTCGCGCATGCCGATGGTGCTGAGCGCGATCACCGCGCACAGGGCCGTGGCGACCCCGGCGTTGGCGGTACGGGTACCTGAGCTTGGCCCTCGATTGCGGAGTATTGCGATGCTTAACGTTAACAGCGTGGCGAAGTACGCCATGACTTGGATCACCATTGGCGCGGCGGTGTAACCCACAAAGGCATGCAGTGCTTGTCCCAATAGGCTACCGTCCGTCGCAAACACCGAGGTATTCCAAGCAGTTTGCGTGAAGCGCGAGACATAGCCTGCCTGACTTAAAAATGCCATGGCTTGGGCCGCCATTCCGGCTGCAAGCAGTGCGATCAACCAGCTGGTGACCGTGAAGAGATGACGCGACGGAATAATCAGGAGACCACGTGCGATCGCTATCCCAGCGGCGATCCCTGCTGCCAGGCCAGCCGCTCCACCAAACAAGAGGCCGGTCGCGTCGGCGCTGCCGGCGGCCACCAAACCATAGAGAAAGAGCACGACTTCCGAACCCTCTCTTAGAACCGCCAGCCCGACAACAATCGCGAGCGCATACAGCGGCTGGTCGCCAGTGGTGACGTTTGTGCCGACCTTGCGCGAAAGTTGCGCTATCTCTTGTCCGTGGCGCGCCATCCAGGCCGTATGCCAGCCCAGCATCGCTACCGCAGCGAACAATACTGTCGCATTGAACAGTTCCTGACCCATGCCGGCTGCCGTCGCCGCTAAACGCTCCGCAAATAGCGCAAGAATTATCGCGCCAACGATACCCGACCCTAAACCGATCCCGATCCAGCGTTCGCGACGCGCCACGTCCTTGGTGGCGGCGAATACGATGCCGATCACCAGCGCGGCTTCCAATACCTCTCTAAATACGAGCAGTGCGACGCCTAACATTCCGACTTCCCCAGTTTGGGTAAATGATTTTAAAAAGCCGCCCGTGGTGGCGGCTGCCGTTTGCTTATTCGGCGATGATTCGCCCTTGGGCGGTGGTTTGGTTAAAGTCGCCAAAGAACGGATACGCGCCGGGAACGAGCGGACCGACGAACACCGCGGCCTCTGAGTTACCTGGGATCACTTTCTCGCGCTTCAACTCATAACTCTCGAATTCTTCTGGCGAAGGATCGAGATTGCGAACCATCAGTTTGACTTTCGTATTTGCAGGAATGTGCACCTCAGCAGGCTCGAAACGGTGTTCGTGAATCGACACCGTGAGCGCCGGCTCGCCGGCGAAGAGGTTGGGGCCCGCAAAGAGTCCGAGTAGTGCGTAACAGGTAAGGATTGATTGAATGTTAGAGCGTTGCGTTGCCACGTGTGGCGCTGTCGTTGTTAATCTTAAACGTTATGATAATCATTCTCATTAAAAAAACAAGTTCTTGAGATTTCTTTGCCGATCACGGGTGCTCTCACAATGTTTGTATAACCGCGATGCGCTCGGCATCGATCAGCAAGGGCATAGGCGCGGCAGGCTTATTCGAGGCGTGCTGAGTGCGGCGCGTTCTTCCACGGCTCGAGCCATACCTTACAAGCGCTCTTATCGGTTTTAAGCGCCTCAAAGGCGCTTGGGAATTCGTCGAAGCTAACACTCCGCGTCAACATCGGCGTGGGGTCGATGCGCCCACGATCGAGCAAGTCGAGCGTGATTTCGAAATCGCGTTTGCGATACATAAAGACGTAGTTGATTTGCAGCTCTTTGCTTATCGCTTTGACCGGCAACACGGTATCCGGCGCCATACACACACCGACAATGACCACACGCCCACCGGCCGGCGCGTAGTTCATCGCGAGCTGCTGGGTGCCGGGCACGCCGATGCATTCGATGACAACGTCGGGGCGTGCGCCGGTCAGACGTTTGAAACGATCGACCACGTTTTCCCGGTTGGCATCGATGGTGCCGGTGGCGCCCATCCGCTCGGCGAGCGCAAGGCGAGCGGGAACTTTGTCGCAGACAATCACCTGGTGGGCGCCGAAATAGCGGCACCACAACGCGACGGTGAGCCCGATTGGACCAGCGCCGAGCACTAACACCGTTTCGCCCGGTACGAGTCGGGCGACATGCACGGCATGCAAGCCCACCGCGAGCGGCTCAACCAACGCACCACGTTGCCAGTCAACACCAGCCGGTAACCGGAGCGCTTCAGCGCCACCAACTCGCATAAATTCGGCATAAGCGCCTGGGAGATTCCCGAGTCCGCAGTAGCGCACCTGTGGGCAGCGATGACCCAAGCCGTTTAAACAGGCACGACACACGCCGCAGCCCACGTAGGGCAAGGCAGTGATGCGGTCGCCGGCGTGCCAGCGATCGCGCAGCGCGTCCCCCACTTCGAGCACTTCGCCACAGAATTCGTGGCCCATGATGGTGCCGGGCAGCATTGGAGCCATGCCGCCACTAGTTTCATGTACCTCTGTCAGGTGCAAATCCGAGCCGCAGATGCCGCAACATTGCACCCGTACCACCAGATCAGTGGCCGTGGCCACAGGGGCCGCGACATCGACGATGGCGAGTGCTTGTCCCACTTTTTGGAAACTCACGGCGCGCACAAAGTTACCTCGCTTTTCGTTCTTGACCGTGCCGTTAAATCTTCTTCAGCTGATGCCCGCCGGCCACGTAATCGCGCATCATTTGCAAGGTGCGCTCGTCTTGAGCGATCAAGTTCGCGAACAAGTCACCTTCTTCGTCGACGCCATCAGCGATCGATTTACCGTAGCTCGAACGCATGACTTGTTTGATAAAGGCCAGCGCGGCGGGTGGCTTATCGAGGAACTCGCCAGCGATCTTGCGCGCTTCGGCCAGAACGTCGCCCGCCACATAGTGATGTACCAAGCCTTCGGCCGCGGCTTCTTCAGGATAAAACGTTCGACCGCGTAGTACCCATTCAAGCGCCTTGCCGGTGCCAACCGCGCGCGCCAGGCGTGTGGTGCCGCCCGCGCCTGGTAACAGGCCGACTAAGATTTCCATTTGCCCGATGGTGTACTTGCCCGGACCCGCGAGGCGGATATCACAACACAAGGTCAGTTCACAGCCACCACCGCCGCAGAAGCCATTAATCGCGGCAATGGTGGGCTTGCGGCAGTTGTCGATTTGTTCCCATACGCGGCGCAACGCCGTGCGCGCGAATCGTGGATCCGGTTGGCCGGCAGCGCGACGCTTTTTCAGCGCATCGGCCATGCCGATGATTTCTTCGACCGAGAAGTGCCGAATAAAAACCTCGGGCAGACCGCCGGTGAAAATGATCGCGCGGATCTTAGGATCATCTTCGATCTCGTTCATGATGACGCCGAGCTGCGCGACCATATCAGAGGTGAAGAAACCCAGTGGCGGGTTGGTGAAGGTGATGGTGGCGATGCCGTTGTCGATTTTGCATTCAGTTTTACCCATGATGCCCCCGTTGCTTGTTGGATATGCCTGGTGTGTTGCCGTGCGCCGCGTTGTACGTTTGATGATTGCATGCTATCCCATGCAGTGCCAAAGAGAATGGCCAAAGAAAATTTTCATTTCGCACGGGAATCGATCAGGCGCACGCAGGCGCGCGGCATGGTCGGCGCCGCGATCAGCGGCGATCCGTAATTCGATCCGAAAGGCCCACAAGTCGATGAAGCGGCGCCGCGGCGCTTGCACGCTTAGCGGCTGATGATCCCACCATCGACGGCGAGGTTCTGCCGCGTTACCCAACGCGCTTCATCGCTCGCGAGAAAGCTTATTACGTCGGCAATATCCGCGGGCTGTCCAAAGCGCTGTAGTGGTGTCATCCCAATTAATTGTTGATGCGCATCGGCGTCCATAGTCGCCGTCAACATGCGGGTTTCAGTAAAGCCGGGCGAAACCAAGTTGACGGTGATCCCGCGCGGTGCTACTTCCTTGGCGAGTGTCCGGCAAAACTGTTCGACCGCCGCCTTGCTGCCGAAATAGCAGGTACCACCCGGCACATTCAACACCGTGCCGATGGTCGAAAGACAAATAATTCGGCCGCCATCGCTAAGATGATGTAGGGCTTCTTGCAAGCAGAAGAACGTGCCTTTGGCGTTGACGGCAAAGGTCAAATCGAAATCTTCTTCAGTGATATCAGCCAGCGGCTTGAAGCACGAGTAGCCAGCATTCGCGACGAAAATATCGAGCTGGCCACAGCGTTCGATGCTTTCGCGAAACAGGCGTTTGATGTCCGCTAGCTTGGCGATATCGGCTTGGATGGCCAGTGCCTTGCCGCCGTGGCGTTCAATCTCGTGCACGACCGCGGTGGCTTCGTCGGCGCTCGTCGCATAGTTAACCACCACCATCGCCCCGTCGCGGGCCAGCCGTTCGGCCGTCGCGCGGCCAATGCCGCGGGACGCGCCGGTCACCAACGCGATCTTGCCGGTTAGTTTCTGGTTCAAAACGATCTCCTCCATGGCAGGACCTCACTGGAGTCTACGCCCCGCGGAGCGGGTCCACACGCCGAAATTAAACCGCAAGAACCGAGTTGATCGTGGCGAAAGAGGCCACCAGACTGCGCTGCTACCCATTGTTAGGAGAAGAGACGTGAACGCACTCGAAGATAAAGTCTGCCTCATTGCCGGCGCGAGTTCAGGAATTGGTTACGTGACCGCCAAGCTGTTTGCCAACGAAGGCGCCAAAGTTGTCGTGGGCGCGCGGCGCAAAGCGGAACTCGACAAGTTAGTGTCGGAAATCGTCGCTGCGGGCGGTGCCGCGGTGGCACTGGCTGGTGACGTTACCGATGAAGCCTACGCCGCGGCGCTGGTGCGTACCGCGGTCACGAATTTCGGCGGCTTGGATGTGGGTTTCAACAATGCCGGCGTCATCGCGCCCATGGGCAACACCACCGAAATTGCGCTCGCTGACTGGCGGCGCACGCTCGATATCAATCTAACCAGCGCCTTCCTCGCCGCGAAATACCAGATCCCCGCGATGATTGCGCGTGGCGGTGGCTCATTGATCTTTACCTCGACCTTCGTCGGTTACACGGTGGCCTTCCCCGGTATTGCGACCTACGCGGCGAGCAAATCAGGACTCATTGGCCTGACACAGTCGCTGGCGGTGGAGTTCGCCCAGCAAAACGTGCGGGTGAATGCGCTGCTGCCCGGCGGCACCGACACCCCGATGTATCGCGAGATGAATAACACCCAGGAAGCGCGTGATTTCATCACCGGCCTGTATCCGATGCGCCGGCTCGCCACACCAGAGGAGATGGCGAAGTCGGTCCTCTATCTGGCGTCTGACGCTTCGAGTTTTACCACCGGTACTGCGCTCCTGGTGGATGGGGGTGTTTCGATTAATCGAACTTAAGCCTGAATGCCATGGG
>JAYUEZ010000192.1:0-5768 GCA_043738965.1 Gammaproteobacteria bacterium | reverse complement strand
TCCTCGCGCGTTGGCGCCCGTGGTTCGGCGCGGCGAACGCTCGGGCATCGGTATCGCGGCATTCGAAAGCGGCGGCTTTCTAGTCGACGGTGGTCGCGGTTCGCGCGCGATGGTCGCGCCGTTGCTCGCGCGGTTGACGTTTCCGGAAGCGTGGCGAGTGTTACTCATTTTTGATGACCAATGCGAGGGCTTGCATGGTGAGGCCGAAGTGGACGCCTTTGCGCGTCTACCGCCAATGACTGAATCCACGGCGGCTGAGCTTGCGCGCTGGTGTCTGGTCGGTTTGTTGCCGGCGGTAGCGGATGCTGATTTCGCCGCGTTTGCTGAGGCCATCGACGCGATTCAAACGCGCATTGGCCGGCATTTTGCGCCGGTCCAGGGCAGTGCCGCATTTAGCAGTCCGCGAGTGGCGGCGGCCGTTGCCGCCTTACGCGAACAATTCGCCGTGGTCGGCGTCGGGCAAAGTTCGTGGGGTCCGACCGGATTCGTGTTCGCGCCGACGGCGACCTTGGCGCATGATATGCAGCGTTACCTCGACACCCGCGCGAGTGCGGCGTCGGGCCTCCGGTGTCTGATTGTCGCCGGTCAAAACACGGGCGCGACCATCATAGCGGAGACTAGCGAGCGGTTGCAGACAGCGCCGACACCGCAACCCGCCGGTTAAATTATTCGAAAGGACCGCGGTGAAAGATCCCTACCTCCTGCATATTTTCAGCCCGACTAAATACGTCAGCCCGTTTGATATCAACATGGCATACGAGGCACATTACGACGCGGTGATCCCCTACTGCAATGTGACGCTGGAGGAGATCCATGCGCTGACCCAAGACACGATTTTCTCGCGCAGCCCGGAAGGCGTGCGCCGCACCGGGATTTTCATCGGCGGTCGCGATCTGCTGCTCGCGATGGACATGTTGAATGCCGCCCGCCAAGCCATGGTGCCGCCATTCGCGGTGTCGGTGCTAGCCGATCCGAGCGGTGCGATCACCACGGCGGCGGCGATGGTGGCCTATGCCGAACGCTGTCTGGCGAAAACGTTCAAGACCGATCTCGCGGGTAAGGCCGTGTATATCTTCGGCGGCACCGGCCCAGTTGGCGCCTGCGTGGCGTTGTTGGGTGCGGCGTGCGGTGCGCGAGTGCACATTGTCAGCAATCGCGGCGCCAAGGAGGCGCAAGCGGCCGCCGACTTAGTAGGTGATCGCTATGGCGTGACGTTAACGGGGGTCGGTGGCAGTGCTGGGGCGATGGAAGCGATCCTTGGCGACGCCGAGTTGATCTTCAACACCGCCAAGGCTGGTGTGCGGATCGTAAGCGCCGCGGCGCTCGCGCACGCCACACGTTTGAAGGTCGCGGTCGATGCCAACGCCGTACCACCGACCGGCATTGAAGGTATCGGGCCGAAAGATAATGGCGTGCCCTTAAAATATTCGAAAGGTGCTGGCATCGGCCTCGGTGCGTTGGCGGTCGGCGATATTAAATATCGTGTGCATACGGGGTTATTGGCCCATATGTACGAATCGTCGGAACCGATTTATCTCGCCTATCAGGAAGCCTTCGAGTTGGCACGCGCGATTGTCGCGCAACGCTGAACTCGTCCTCATTCTGGCCTACGCCGGACGGCAGCTCGCCGCGGCGGCGCGCGCGGCTTCATTCCGGCCGCTCGTTATTGATCGGTTTGGCGACCGCGACACGCGCGACATTGCACACGAATTTCATTCGCTTCCGTGTGACGAACGAGGCGCGATTGATGGCGCCGCGGTGGTGGCCTTGGTGACCCAGCTCCGCGCAACTTACGGCGCGGTGCCGTTAGTCTGGGGGGGAGGGCTCGAAGCATCGCACGCGCTGTTGTCGAAACTTGAAGCGAGCGGTCCGGTGTTGGGCACGGTGCTCACGGGCGTGCGGGAATTAATCGATCCTGTACTTACTCGTGACGCTCTCGATGCGCTCGCCATTCCTCATCCCGCGATCGCATTGACTCCGCAATCAACGCCGGGCTGGTTGCGTAAGCGGCGCGGCGGTTCGGGCGGTGGCCATGTGCAGGACCACCAGCCAGCCGAGCCGCTCGGCGACGACGACTATTTGCAGCGCAGGGTCGCCGGCCCTGTTCATTCGCTGACCTTTGTAGCCGCGGCCGAGGGTTGCGAAGGCCTGAGCTTTAATCGTCATCACAACTTGCAACCAGACCCCGGGGCGTTCTATCGCTATGGAGGCGCCTGCACGGTGACAACTGTGCCGCCGCTGATTGCCGCCGCTTGCCTACGTCATGCGCACGCGCTGACGGCGCGCTTCGGACTTCGCGGACTCTGCGGCTTTGATTTTGTGCTGACGGGCAATGCAACCATCCAACTCATCGACATCAATCCACGACCGACTTCGACGTTTGATTTGGGCGTGACACCGGCCAGCGCGTTTGCCGCGCATATGGCGGCCTGTCGCGGCAGTGCAGTGCCCCTGGTTCAACAGATGGCCTGTCAGGGGCAGGTGATCTACTACGCCTCGGATGCCATTCAAATCCCAAACTGGCTAGACTGGCCGCCGTGGGTCGCTGATCGACCACACCCCGGCACGCGGGTCGCGAAAGGGGATCCTTTGTGTACCCTCGCGGCGGCGGGCCGCGACGCTGACGAAGCCGTCGCGCGCCTGCGCGAGCGGATGGCGTGGCTACAGCAGACCTTGCACGGCGCGGGCGCGGATCCGGCTATAGTTCAATAACAAGATCGCTATTCGGAGGTGCCATGCACAGCGAAAACTTATCACCTCGCGCCAACGTCAATCTCTGCGCGCGCCCGCTCGTTGATCGATTACTCGCCGACCCCGCGCGCTACCGGGTGGCCGTTACTGAACATGCCAGTGGCGCAAAAATTATCGACGCCGGGATTCAAGTGCCAGGCGGCCTCGAAGCGGGACGCTTGATTGCCGAGATTTGCATGGGCGGCCTTGGCCAAGTGACGCTACGCGCGGCGCGCGATTTCAAGCACTGGCCGTGGCAGGTGGATGTGCATGCAAGCGATCCGGTCACGGCGTGTCTCGCCTCGCAATACGCCGGCTGGAGTTTAAATCACGGCAAGGGCAAGGAAGGTTTCAATGCGCTTGGTTCGGGGCCGGGTCGTTCGGTAGGCAGTCGCGAAGAATTGTTTAAGGAGCTGAATTATCGCAATCCGCCCGCCGACACCTGCTTAGTGTTGGAAGTCGATAAAGCGCCACCATTTGAGATCATCGACAAAATTTCAACCTACTGCCAGATCACGCCCGCCCAGCTAACGTTAATCTTAACGCCCACTTCGAGTCTGGCCGGCGGTGTGCAAATTGTTGCCCGCGTGCTCGAAGTGGCCTTGCATAAGGTGCATGCGCTCAAGTTCCCGCTCGAAAAGCTAGTCGATGGTGCAGGCACCGCACCCGTGCCGCCGCCCACCGCTGACTTTATAACGGCGATGGGGCGCACCAATGACGCGATTCTGTTTGGCGGTCGTGTGCATTTGTACGTCGACACCGATGACGCGGCGGCGCGCGATTTGGCGGCACAGTTGCCGAGTTCGTCCTCGCGCGATTTCGGTAAGCCCTTCGGCACGGTCTTCAAGGAATACAAGTATGATTTCTATCAGATCGATCCGATGTTGTTCTCGCCAGCGGCATGTGCGGTCACCGTGATGAAAACTGGGCACACGTTTGAAGGCGGCGCGCTGCGCGAAGATCTGTTGGATCTATCGTTCGGCGCATGACCGAGCGCTGGCGTCGCGATCTCCGCGTCGCGATCTTTACCGACGATCCGGGTTGGCATGCTCGAGCGCTGCAGCGCGCTCTCGCAGCGCACGCGATCGAGACCATCAATGTGTCCTTGAAGGATTGCGCGTTCGCGCTTGTGATCGGCGCGCCTGCGGTACTGATCCCAGGATTCGATGGCGCGTTGCCGCGTGCGTGCTTTGTGCGAGGAGTGCCCGGGGGCTCGCTGGAAGAAGTGGTCTTACGGCTCGATTTCTTGCATGCGCTCGAACTCCTCGGCATCGCCGTGTTCAACACCGGACGCGCCATAGAGCGCACCGTCGATAAGGCCATGACGAGCTTTCGCTTGGCTCTACACGGCATCGCGACGCCTGCGACCTGGGTTTATGAAGCCGCCGGTACGATGCCGTTGGAGCCGGCGGCACGGCTGGCGGCAGGTCAGTCGCTGGTGGCCAAACCCTTGTTTGGATCGCAGGGCGAGGGGGTGCGGCGCGTGGACTCCACAGCAGTGGGGGAGGTCGTCGGGGGCGTGCATTATCTACAAGACTATGTCGCGCGTGACGGCCCGCCCTTCCGCGATGTGCGGGTGCTGGTGATTGCGGGGCGCGCGCGGTATGCGATGGAACGTGTGTCATTGCACTGGGTCACCAATCGCGCTCAGGGCGCACGCTGCCTTGCACTCAAGCTTACCGCCGAGATCAGCGCGCTGGCGGAAGCCGCTTCGCAAGCGATCGACATCGACTATGCAGGCGTCGACCTCATGCAAGATCATGCCGGCGATTGGTGGATCGGCGAAGTCAATGGCATCCCGGCGTGGTGGGGATTGCAACAGACCACGCCGGATGACATCACGGCTGCATTGGCGGAAGCCTTCGTCGCCAAAATCGTCGCGCTAGAAACGCACTGATGGGCGAGGGATATGCGCTGTCGCGAGCGACTGTCGCCGCCGCCTTTTTAACCGCCTGTCGCTACGACGTGTTGGCCTTCAAACCGGGCAATGTGTCGATTGCCGCCGCCGGGCATCGCATGCGGGCCAGTGATTTTCTGAGCAGCGCACGCGCGGCGAGCACACCGCTAACCGCCATTGAGCATGGTCTCGGCGCCGCGATTCGAGAAGCCGTCATTGCTACCCGGGGCGCCGTGGGTTGCAATACCAATTTAGGCATTGTGCTATTGGCGGCGCCGTTGGCGCATGCGGCGTTGCGCGTTAGTCCGGCGCGCGCGTTCACCGCGCGCGTTCAAACCACATTGGCGACGTCGACCGTGGCGGATACCCGCGACGTGTATACGGCGATTCGAATGGCGAATCCCGGCGGCCTCGGCGCGAGCAGCGAACACGACGTCCGTGGCGAACCAACGCTGGATTTAGTCAGTGTGATGCGCGTGGCCGCCGCACGCGACACCATTGCGGCCGAGTACGCGAGTAATTTCTCGATCGTGTTCGGGGAGGGGATCCCACGTTTGCGCGCGGCTTATTTGCGCACGAACTCGCTGGCATGGGGTGTGGTGGGTTGCTATTTGCACCTGCTCGCGGCGTACCTGGATTCACACATTGTGCGCAAGCACGGTGCGGCCGTCGCGACGGCGGTTCAAGCGCGCGCACGGACGGTGACATTGGCCCTGGAGGCGTGCGAGAATCGAGCTGACCGCTATTCGCTCCTAGTGAAATGGGATGCCGAGCTAAAAAACGAGGGTGTGAATCCGGGGACGAGCGCGGATCTCACGGTGGCGAGCCTGTTGGCGCTGCAACTAGACACGGCCCTCAAAACAAACTCAGGCGGTCACGTGGCGCTCGCTACCCGCGAAGCGCCGCGTTAGCGTAGATGGCATGCAGTCCCGCCGCTCGTGCGGTGGCGGCGAGCGCGCATACAACTTGGGACTCAACCCCTGAATTCAAGATCAGTCGAAGGAGAATAATCATGGCCGTAATAGATCGCGTACTAGTCGGGGAATCATTAGTCGGTGACGGTAACGAAGTCGCCCATATCGACCTCATCATGGGACCACGTGGCAGCGCGGCGGAAACCGCCTTTTGCAACTGTCTGACC
>JAYUEZ010000191.1:0-5818 GCA_043738965.1 Gammaproteobacteria bacterium | reverse complement strand
GCTCGTATGGGCCTGCCCCACCGCCGAACACTGCCAGCCACTCCATGGCTCAGGCTAGAATAGTAGCCCCTAGCTCAAACGGGGTTTATTCATGGCCTTGATCGTCTCGCGTCGAACGCCATTTCTAGGTATCGCGCTGGCCTGCATCGTGTTACTCACGAGCGCGTACTTCCTGCAATTTCATTCTGGGTTGGAACCGTGTCCGTTGTGTATTTTTCAGCGGGTATTTTATTTTCTGATCGGCGCCACGGCCTTGATCGCCGCCTTTCATGGCGCACGCTTGGCGGGCGCCACGGCGTATTGCGCGGTGATCGCCATCCTCTCGGTAATCGGCGCCATCATCGCGGGGCGTCAGGTATGGCTACAACATTTGCCCAAGGATCTCGTGCCCGAATGCGGGCCCGGTCTCGACTTCATGTTGGACATGTACCCACTCGGTGAAACGATCCGCAAAGTGCTACGCGGCAGCGGCGACTGCGCGAAGGTTGACTGGACACTGCTTGGCTTGTCGCTCGCGGAATGGTCCGTGCTGTGCTTCATCGGTTTAATGCTGAGCGCACTCGGAATCGCGTTCCTGCGCGCGAAGCAACGCCCTGTGCGGCGTCGACGAAGTTCGTCCGGAGGGGGGGGTTATGCCTAAATTCTCGCGTTTTACGCGCAGATGGGTAGCGATCTCGGCGCTGGTGCTCCTCGCTAGGCTAGCTAATGCGCCGGCCGATGTCCCACCGTTTTCGTACATGACATTGAATGAGGTGCAACCGATCGCGCTCGCGGTGGATACTATCGAACACGATTTTGCGATTTATGGGCTGACCGTTACACGCGTGCACGACCAGGCGAGTCGCCAATTGACGGCAGGTGGCATCGTGCTGGCGACCGCGGATGGCGCCGTCACCGCGCCGCATGCGGGCTTGCTCCGGATCCGCGTCATGACCAATCACGACGCCAGCGGTTTCTATCATTTGGCGGTGAAACTCGAACTTCGACAGAAGATTCCGCTAGGGAATACGGCCGGGGGATTTATCTCGCAAGCCGTATGGACGGCTTCCCAGAACGGCGTAATGCTTGCCAGCGAACCAGAAAAAGTTGATGCCTTGGTAACCGAATTGGTCGGCAATTTCGTTCATGATTACCGCGCGCAGAATCCCGCGGCCACCCCTTAAAACCAGCGACCGTTACGAGCTCGTTGGTATCTATTGAGTACTCGTAGACGCGTCGCGGCGGTTGTCGGGTGCACGCTCCGCTCTTCCTCGCCGTTCCGCATGCGGCGCTATGCGCACACCCAACGCTCGCCTCACCTGATCGGAACTTCCGAACCTTTATTTTGCGCTGCTTGCTGCGAATCCACCGCGGCCAAGGCGCTCATATTGATTACGCGGCGCACCGATGCCGAACCGGTCAGGATATGTGCGGGATAACGCAGTCCCGTCAGAATCGGACCCACGGTGACGCCCTCTCCCAATACGGTGAGCAGATGCATGGCGATATTGGCGGCATCGAGTGTCGGCATGATCAAGACATTGGCGGCGCCGGTGAGGGGCGAATCATTCACCGCTGCGGCGCGCACCGCCGGCACCAACGCGGCGTCCGCCTGCATTTCACCATCAATCTCGAGATCAGGCGCGGCGGCGCGGATCATGACCAACGCATCGCGCAGCTTGGACGCCGAAGCGGTATTGCTGCCGCCAAAATTGGAATGCGACAACAAGGCCACTTTCGGCCGCATGCCGAACCGCCGGGCGCGTGTCGCGGCCGCCAGCGCGATCTGAGCGATGGTCGCGGCATCGGGATCGGTATGCACGTGCGTATCACCAATTACAAACGTGCCCTTGCGCAGGACCAGCACGTTAACCGCGGCGAGCGCACCTTCGGCGCCACGTCCAAGAACGTCCTCAAGATCTTTGAGATGTGTGTGATAAGCCCCGGTGAGTCCACAGATCACGGCGTCCCCATCGCCTTTCCTGACCAACAACGCAGCGATCACCGTACTATTTGTGCGCAGCACGCGCCGCGCATCTGCCGGCGTAATCCCGCGCCGCTGCATCAATTCGTAATACTCAGACCAATATTCTCGAAAGCGATGGTCGGACTCCGGATTGACCACCGAGAAATCGATGCCTACGCGCAGGCGCAATCCGAGATTTGTAATTCGTTGTTCGATCACGGCCGGACGCCCCACCAGAATTGGCCGACCTAATTGGTCGTCGACCACGGCTTGCACGGCGCGCAGGATGGTCGTCTCCTCGCCCTCGGCGTACACCAACCGTTTACGGTCTTGCTTGGCCCGTTCAAAGATTGGCTTCATCAACAACACGGATTGAAACACGTACTTCGTGAGTTGATCCTTATAGGCCGCGAGATCGGCGAGCGGTCGCGTCGCGACGCCGCTGTCCATCGCGGCTTGCGCGACGGCCGGCGCCAAGGTTGTGATGAGGCGCGGATCAAACGGTTTAGGAATTAAGTAGTCGGCGCCGAACCGCAGGTGCTCGCCACCGTACGCGGCGAGCACAATTTCGGAGGCTTCCTGCATCGTCAGTTCAGCGAGCGCATCCACACACGCGATTTCCATCTGCTCGGTGATGGTCGTCGCGCCCACATCGAGCGCGCCCCGAAACATATAGGGGAAACACAACACATTGTTCACTTGGTTCGGATAATCCGAACGGCCCGTTGCCACCAGCGCGTCGGGTCGTGCCGCCAAGACTTCCTCGGGCAGGATTTCTGGCGTGGGATTGGCAAGCGCGAGAATGATCGGCCGCGCCGCCATGGTCGCGACCATCGCACCCGTCAACACACCGGGGCCCGAAAGCCCAAGAAAAATATCTGCATCGCGAATGGCGTCGGCTAACGTCCGCCACTCCGTGTCGCGTGCATACTGTGCCTTGTGGCTATCCATTTGCTGGCCACGGCCGCGATAAATAACGCCCGCCTTGTCGACCACCGTGATATGCGCGCGCGGCAAGCCCACGGCTTCGAGTAATTTAAGACAGGCAATCGCGGCCGCGCCCGCGCCCGAACACACCAGCTGTACCGTGCTGATGGTCTTGTCGATCAATTTTAACGCGTTGCGGATCGCCGCCGCGGCAATGATTGCCGTGCCGTGCTGATCGTCATGAAAAACTGGAATATCAATTCGTTCGCGCAAGCGTTGTTCGATGTAAAAACACTCGGGCGCTTTGATATCTTCTAGATTGATGCCGCCAAACGTTGGCGCCAGGCTCGCGATGATATCGACCAGTTTGTCCGGGTCGCGCTCATTCAGTTCGATATCGAAGACATCGATGCCGGCAAATTTTTTAAATAAAACGGCTTTGCCTTCCATCACGGGCTTCGCGGCGAGCGGGCCAATGTCGCCGAGTCCGAGCACCGCCGTGCCGTTGGTGATGACCGCGACGAGATTCGCCCGATTGGTATAGCGCGCCGCCAAGCTCGCGTCCTTGGCGATCGCGAGACACGGGGCCGCAACGCCGGGCGAATACGCGAGCGCGAGGTCGGTTTGATTGGCCAGCGGTTTAGTCGCGGCAATTTCAGTTTTGCCGGGACGCGGGATCTCGTGATAATCGAGCGCGGCTTTATAGAGTTGTTCGTCCACTGCTACCCCTTAGGAGATCGCGCGCGCCCTAGCGAAACGGCATTCCTGGCGGCAGGCGACCTTGCATGCCGCGCATTAACGCCTGTAGGCCACCTTTTTTCGAGACCTTTTTCATCATTCGCTGCATTTGATCAAACTGCTTCAGCAGCCGATTGACGTCTTGTACTTGGTTCCCTGATCCATCGGCGATGCGGCGCTTACGCGACGCTTTGATCACGGCGGGGAAGCGTCGTTCCTGCGGCGTCATCGAATCGATGATCGCGCCGAGTTTCGAAAACTCCTTGTCGTTCACGCGATCTTTCACCTGCGCCGGTAGTTCGGCGACGCCGGGCAGCTTGCTCATCAACGCTGATAACCCGCCCATGTTCTTCATTTGATCGATTTGTTCGCGAAAATCTTGCAAGTCGAAGCCCTTGCCTTTGCTCAACTTGGCCGCGACCTTAGCCGCCTGATCGCGATCAACTTTCTGTTCGACTTCTTCGATCAGCGATAACACGTCGCCCATGCCGAGGATGCGCGAAGCGATGCGATCGGGATGAAAGGGTTCGAGCGCGTGGATTTTCTCACCCACGCCGATGAATTTGATCGGCTTACCAGTGACGTGACGCACTGACAACGCGGCGCCCCCGCGCGCGTCGCCGTCGGTCTTGGTCAAGATCACCCCGGTCAACGGCAGGGCTTCGTTAAACGCTTGCGCGGTGCGGACCGCGTCTTGTCCCATCATCGAGTCAATGACGAACAAGGTCTCGTGCGGGCTGGTAGCGGTATGCAGACCGCGGATCTCCGCCATCATCGTGTCATCGATGTGCAGACGTCCGGCGGTATCGATAATCAGCACCTCCTTGAATTGCCGCCGCGCCTGGTCGACCGCCGCCAACGCGATAGCGATCGGCGCGGCATCCGGCGCGCTGGGATAGCAATCGACGCCGATTTCGGCGGCCAGCACGCGGAGCTGTTCGATAGCGGCCGGACGATAGACGTCACAGCTGACGAGCGCGACGGACTTCTTGTCGTGCTCCTTAAGGCGCTTGGCAAGTTTGGCGGCACTGGTGGTCTTGCCCGAACCCTGCAGGCCGGCGAGCAGAATCACCACCGGCGGTTCCGCGGCGAAATCAATGCCGACACCTGCCTCGCCCATCAGGTCGGTCAGTTCATCTCGCACGACGCGGATGAGCGCCTGTCCCGGCGTCAGGGTCCCGATCACCTCCTGGCCCAGCGCGCGCGCACGAACCCGTTCAGTAAGAACCTTAACCACCGGCAGCGCGACATCCGCTTCGAGCAGCGCCATGCGCACTTCACGCAAGGTCCCGTCGATGTTGTCTTCGGTTAGACGACCTTGGCCGCGTAAATTTTTGACGACATTGCTGAGGCGTTGACTAAGATTTTCAAACATCGGGGTTGCTCTTTCGAAGCGAGACCGAAGCGGGTCCCAACTCGAATAATTGTAACAGGGTTTGTCATGTCGCTTGATTGACCACAGCCGCACCCAGGCCGGTATTCACTAACCAATGTTTAGTGCGGTCTGACTTCGCCACGCTTCCCTTATACAATGCGCCTGGTGAACTTCGATTCCCAATTGATGGTGTCTCCGCTGCTTGGAATTGTCGCAACTGTCCTCTACGTCGCGGCGGGCGTGTTGTTGATCATTGCCCACGGTCAACGCGCGACGAAATCAGTCGGGTGGCGGCGCTTTGGCTTCGGCTTTGGGGCGCTCGCCGTGGCACTGCATGCGGTCGTGCTTTATCCAACGACGATCACCACGCAGGGCGTCAACCTGAGCCTCTTCAACGCGGGCTCGGTGGTCGCTTGGTGTGTGGCGCTGGTAGTCCTGATGTTGAACGTTCGGCGTGAGCTTGGCAGCCTCGCCGCCGTCATTCTGCCGGCCGCCGGCGCGGCGCTCATCCTTGATCTGTGTTTCCCGGCAACGCATCTGATCGCCACCGATATGCCGCTCGGCATGCGTTTGCACATCGCCCTCGGGGTTATCGCTTACAGTCTATTCGCGCTGGCAGCGATGCAGGCGATATTTTTGAGCATCGCCACTCGGCAGCTGCGGCAACATCATCCGATCATGCATTTCTTGCCGCCGCTCCCGACCATGGAAGCCGTGATGTTTCAACTCACGGCCCTCGCCTTTACGTTGCTCACCGTCAGCCTCGCGTTAGGCGCCGCCTATGTCATGAACATTCGAGCGCAGCATCTCGCGCATAAGATCGTCTTCTCGGT
>JAYUEZ010000190.1:0-5835 GCA_043738965.1 Gammaproteobacteria bacterium | reverse complement strand
CAGGACACTAAATTAACGCGCGATTGCGGTAACATTCGCCGTGCGATTCGCGCTCAGAGGAGTTCGCCTCAATGTTCCGCGCCCACGTTTGTATGTTCATCACCGATCGCACGCCGGAGCCAACAGAAATCGCGCGCGCGGTTGAAGAACGCGGTCTCGATGGCTTGTTCGTTCCCGAACACACGCATATTCCGATCCATTCTCGATCACCGTTTTTGCCCGACGGTGAATTGCCGGAAGCGTATCGCCGTACCTATGATCCCTTTATCGCGCTTGCGATGGCCGCGGCCGTCACCGAACGCATTCGCTTAGGCACCGGCATCTGTCTCATCACCCAACATGATCCGATCGTCCTGGCGAAAACGGTCGCGTCGCTCGATCGCCTCTCAAAGGGTCGCTTGATCTTGGGAGTCGGCGCCGGTTGGAATACCGAAGAAATCGAAAATCACGGCACGCCGTTTAAGCAACGCTGGCCCATCTTGCGCGAACGTATCTTGGCCATGAAACGGATTTGGCGACAGGACGAACCACAGTTTCACGGCCACTTCGTGACCTTCAATTCGATGTGGTCCTATCCAAAGCCACTACAACCCGGCGGCCCTCCTATATGGATCGGCTCGAATTCGAAATGGGTGCCGGAACGCGTGGCGGAATATGCCGATGGCTGGATGCCAATCGTCGGTCGCGACGGTGGTGGCGAACTCACGGCCTTGCGCGACGCATGCGCGCATCGTGGCCGACGTTTTGAAGAACTCACTCTCGGCTTATTCTATGCGCCGACGGACCGCGCGGAAGCTGACGCCCGCCAAGACGAAGGCTATACCGATTTCATTTTCGGCGTGCCCTCTGGTACCCGCGATGAAGTGCTGGGTAAGCTTGATCAAATTGCGACCCTTGCCAACCATTTACGCCAACGCGCCAACCTGGCCACGAGATAGTCGCAATGACGACCAGCACCGCCTCCGCCGATGAACTTCAATTGCTCACCGATAGCGCGCGGACGTTCTGCGAAAAGCTTGCGCCGTGTGCGCGCATTCGCGCCCTGCGTGGCTCACCCACCGGTTTTGATAAAAAGTTATGGCGCGAAATGGCGGACCTGGGCTGGATGGGGATCTTGGCGCCGGAGCGCGTGGGTGGTCTCGACCTCGGATTGACTGCCTTGGCGAAAGTGCTCACCGAACTCGGCCGTGTTGCCGCGCCGGAGCCCTTGCTCGAGACTGCCGGAATTTGCGTTAGCTTGCTTGGCTCATTGCCGCTTCACGTTCGAGCCACGGATCTCTTGGGGCAGATGGTTGGTGGTGAACTCATCGCCGTACTCGCGTGGCAAGAAGATCCGCTGCTCCCCTTACCATCCAGCCTCAAGACTCGCGGCGAGCGCAGCGCAGGCGATCTGCGATTGAGCGGTACAAAGTATTGCGTGCCGCTCGCCGCCGCGGTTGATGGCTACGTGGTCAGCGCTACTCTAGATGATGATTTTGCGTTGCTCTGGATCCCAGCGGACACCGCTGGTGTTACGCGCCAAATTCAACGCCTCGCCGATGGCACGCATCACGCAAGTGTCACCTTCGAAAACGTGGCTATCGATCCGACCGCGTTACTCGCACACGGTCCACCGGCTGCCGAAGCGTTTACCCGTGCCTTGGACGCGGGAGCGATTCTGAGCGCCGCCTATCTCTGTGGCCTGATGTCAGCGAGTTTCGAAGCGACGATCAAATATCTCAATACGCGCACGCAATTTGGCCGCGCGATCGGAACCTTTCAGGCGCTACAACATCGTGCCGTCAACTTGTATCTCCAAACTGAGCTGGCGAAATCAACGCTCACTGAAGCGGCTACCGAGTTTGCAACCAGTGCCGCATATGAACGCGCTTTACTTGCGAGCCGTGCGAAGTACCGGGCGAGCGAAGCGGCACTCCGTGTGGTGCGCGAGGCCGTGCAAATGCACGGCGCGATTGGGGTGACCGATGAATGCGATATCGGTTTGTACTTGAATCGCGCGCTGGTCGTCGCGGCCACCCTGGGTAACGCCACCTGGCATTGCCGTCGCGTCGGTGAACTCGTCGCTAACCGCAGTCTCGATCAAGCGGACGCGGCAGTCGTGAATCACGCCGAGACTGTCGATCCGGCAGATTGGAATTCGTTATCCGATGCCGCGTTTAGACACGGCATTCGCCAGTGGTTTGAGCGCGAGTATCCACCGCATCTACGCTATCCACCCCGTCGTTTGCGCTGGGCGGAGATCAAACCCTGGTACCTGGCATTAAGTGTACGCGGCTGGCTCGCGCCGGCCTGGCCGCGTGAATATGGGGGGATGGGACTCGAACCAAGCAAGCTTTTAATTTTTATTGAAGAGCAGGAACGCTGGGGGATTGCGCGTGCGCCCGATATGGGCATCACGATGGTCGGGCCGCTGCTCATTCGCCACGGCACTGCCGAGCAACGCGCGGAGTACCTACCGAAGATCCTCGCTGGCGAACACATTTGGTGCCAGGGTTATTCGGAACCCAATGCCGGCTCAGATCTCGCGAGCTTGCGCACAGAAGCCATTCAGGCCGGCGACGTCTTTATCGTGAACGGTCAGAAAACCTGGACCACGCTGGCGCAAGACGCCACCCATGTCTTCCTGCTCGCGCGCACCGACAAGGGTGCGAAAAAACAAGCCGGGATCAGCTTTTTGCTGGTGGATATCACCACCGCGGGCATTACGGTCAGACCAATTAAAAACATCGCCGGCCACGAAGAATTCTGCGAGGTCTTTTTCGACGATGTGCGCGTACCGATTACCAATGTAGTCGGCGCACTCAATCACGGCTGGACCATTGCGAAGGCGTTGTTGAGTTTTGAACGGATTTTTCTGGGCAGCCCTAAACAATCGCAATATGCACTACAGCGCTTGACCGAACTCGCCCATCACCACGGTTTATTTTCCGATCCGGTGTTTCGCGATCGCTACACCCGCTTGAAATTCGATGTCCTCGATCTCGAAACCGTCTACGCGCGATTTGCGCTTCAAGTACGGCGCGGTGAACCGCTAGGACCCGATGTATCGTTGTTGAAGATTTGGGCGACCGAGACTTTTGCACGACTCACCGAACTGATGATGGAAACGGCGGGAAGTGCCGGCGCCCAAGCTGGCAACCTGACCTGCGGCGAGCATGAGGTCGATGTGTTGAGTCTGTTCTATACCGCGCGCCCCGCGACTATTTATGGCGGTAGCAACGAAATTCAGCGCAACATCATCGCCAAGTCGGTGCTCGGGCTACCCGACTAATCGAGGTCTTAGGGGTTGGCGGATTCACCCGCGGTGGTGAGATCTAAGATCAAAACCGGGTACGGCAGGTAGCGTTCCGCTCGACAGTAAGCGCCGCCGACTTCGCCGCCGTCCGGTGATTGATATTGCCATCGCGGATCAGTGCCTGCATACGGTGTCGGTAAGGCCTTTCCCAATTTTGGCAACAAGCTCTTGCGCGCCAATTCGCAGTCACCGAGCGCGCGATAGGCACGCTCGGCGTGAACGCGTGTAACCGCCTTGGTCTTGGCGTCGATACTGAGTTCGGTATCGGTGAAGACGGCACTAACGTCAGTGTCCACATTGGGAATACGCATGGCGTAGGTCCCGGTGGAGAACGGAGTCGCGCCATAATCATAGGCGTGTGGGATTCGTGCACCGGGCTCGCCACCAAAGGGGATGACGAACAGCGCGTTTTCGGCGTGCCCTAACGCCGAACTCAGCATTAGAGCAGCACCAGCGATTGCGCCTGCGGCGTTCCGTCCAATTTGGCGCACACGCCTCATCATCGTTTTAACAGCATACCCAACACATCATCGACAATGCTGCCGTTCTTGTTCGAATCCAAAAATGAATTCAATAACCCGCCGATGCCCGACGATTGTCCGCCCATCCCCGCCTGCGAATTAGACAGCGCGCCACCGCCTGCGTGATTCTGCATGGCGCCCATGACCATGCTCGCGACCACCGGCAACATTTGCTTCAGAATGCCAGAGTCGATTCCGGTATTCGTTGCGGCATGATCGGCCACTTGACGGCTTACCTCTTTGCTCCCAAACAATTGACCTAGAATTGCATTGCCATCCGTAACCGCCGACGGCTGCGTAAGCGCTGATTGATCATCGAGGTAACGCGCATGATTGCCGCCTTGGAGTGCGCCCGCGATTGCCTCAAGCCCCCCTGCTTGATTCATATTCTTTTGCACGCCTCCGGCGAGCATTGGTACCAGATGTTGAAGCGCAGCGGTGGCCTGCGATTGATCGAGGCCAAAGTTCTGCGCGAGATTGCCGACCAGATTCCCGCCCTGGGCATTCATCAACGTTTCTAATAGGTTCATGTTCTACGCTTCCTCGTGCGTTGTTCTCTTCCCAACGTAAATTTAATTCGAGCTAGGCAAAGTGCGGCATGACATCCTTGGCGAATAACTCGACTGACTGCATGGCATCGCGACCGCGAATACCCGGCATATGCATCCAGCACACCATTTCAGTACAGCCCAAACCATCGCGATAGCGCGTGATTTCCTCAATCGCGAAATCCGGCGTGCCGACGATGTAACGCGCTTTGAAGGTATCAAAGTTTACTTGCGTATGATCCGTAATGGCGCTGCCATCGTCATTGCGCAACACCCGATCGCCCGCCGCTGAGGCGCGACCATAGACCTCCCGATACAGATGTTCGATGGCCGGTGCCGCCACGGCTTCGGCCTGCTGCATGGTGGGCGCGACAAACACCTGTCGAATAATCGGCCGTGCCGGAATGGTCCAGCCGATTTCGCGCGCGGCGGCTTCATAAGGCGCGTAATGCGCTTGTAACTCTTGCACGCCGTAACGTGGCGACATGATTTGCACCGCGTGACGTTTGGCCGCGCGTTTGAGCGAAGATTTCGCCGAGACGCCGTACCAGATCTCCGGGTAGGGCTTTTGCACCGGCTTCGGGGTCATGACCGTGCGGGGAACGCGAAAATATTTGCCGTTGAACTCGAACTCGTTCTGGGTCCACGCCGTGATCATGAGATCCAAGGACTCTTCGAAGCGCCCCACACGTTCCTCGCGCGGGATCCCGTGCGCCGCGAATTCTTCGGCGACATAACCGGGCGCGACACCAAAAATAAAGCGACCTTCGCTGATGTTATCGAGCACGGCGATGTCTTCGGCGAGCTTGAGCGGGGCATACAGGGGCACGAGCATGACCGCCGTCCCAATTTTCATGGTCGTGGTCACCGCCGCCGCCGCACCGAGCGTCGGCAGCGGACCCGGACATAGTCCATCGGTCTTGGCGTGATGGGTGGCTAAATACATTGACGTGTAACCGAGCTCTTCGGCACGCGGCAAACACCGCAGCATGTCTTGATACGGTTCACTCCAGGCCACGCCGGATCCCGGTGGTAATTGGAAGGTAAACAACAGACCAAATTTCATCGTGTGATTCCTTGGCTTGCGTTAGTTCATGACGGGCGCGATTTTGCAGCCGATCGATTGCAATCGTTGTTGGATTGCTGTTGCCACCGCGACGCAATTAGGTCCATCGCCATGAATGCACAGACTTTCGGCGTCGAGCTCGACCAGAGTGCCGTCCATGGCCTGGACTTTGCCGGTTTCAACGTAGCGCTGTACTTGTGACGCAGCAAACTCAACATCGGTTGCGTGCTTGTGGCGTTGGATCACCAACGCGCCATCGCTCGCGTATTGGAGATCGGGATAGATTTCGCCGACCACGCGAATGCCGCGCTTCTTGCAAGCGGTAGGTAACGCGGCGCTGGTCGGCGCCGGCCAGTACAACATGGGGGTATCAGAGAGCTTTTGAATTGCGTCGGCGACAGCTTC
>JAYUEZ010000189.1:0-2208 GCA_043738965.1 Gammaproteobacteria bacterium | reverse complement strand
AGCTCGAAATCGCCCAGCAAAAGCTAACCGCCGAAATGCAGCGGTTATACGCGCAGAAGAATCGGCCGCGACCGGAAAATTACGTCGGCGGGATCCCTATCGATAGCGAATACATTATTTTCATCATCGACACCTCGGGCAGTATGTTCAACTACGCCTGGCCCAAGGTCATGGAGGAGATAGTGCAAACGCTGACGGTTTATCCGCAAGTGAAAGGCCTGCAGGTCCTAAGCGATCAAGGCAGTTACATGTTCCCCGAATATGTCGGACGTTGGATCGAAGACACCCCGGCGCGCCGGCGCGCCGTGATTGATCGCCTTCGAACCTGGAATGTGTTTAGCAAATCGTCGCCCGCCGAAGGCATCGAGGCCGCGATCGAGCAGTTTTATCGCAGCGATCGCAAAATCAGCCTCTATGTATACGGTGACGAATTTACCGGCAAATCCATCACCGAAGTCGTCGACTACGTACGTAAACTCAACCGCCCGGACACTAACGGCGCCCCGCATGTGCGCATTCATGCGATAGGCTTTCCGACTCAGTTCGCCAATCCTCCAGGCTTGCAAATCACCGGCATCCGGTTCGCCGCCTTGATGCGTGAATTGACGCACCGGAACGGCGGCAGCTTCATTGGTCTTAATTCGTTTCGCTAGTTTGAGAGTGTTACCCGCATGCTGAAAAAACGCTTCCCCATCGATTTCTTTTACATGATCGTCACGCTGTTAGTCTCCGTAATCATCGTGCATGCCATCTACACCACGGTGGTCCGCCCACAAGCCGAAGCCACGCTCCGCGGTTGGGATGAGCGCTGGAAAACTGAACCGACCTATGCTCCGACGCGCTCGGTGATGGTGATCGTGCATGATTTTGAACCCGAGGCCTGCTTTATTCTGACGGTATGGGCCGGCTTCATCCTCGGCTTTCGCTGGTTCATCATGGCCCGCGAACGCGCGCTCCTCGAGCACGAATTCATCGGACTCAAGGGCGGTCAGGTGATCTTTCCGGACGATATTCGCGAATTCTCGCGGCAAATCGAGCAACTGCCCGACGACAAGCAACGCTTGTTCCTGCCACGCGCGCTGAAGGTGGTGATGAATCGTTTTGGCGCGACCAGAAGTGTGCAGCATTCGGCAAGCGCCGCGCGCGACGAATGCGAATTCGAAGCGTCGCGCTTGGATGCTGAATTGTCGTTGATTCGATTTTCGGTGTGGGCAATTCCGGCGGTGGGATTCGTCGGTACCGTGCGCGGCATTGGCGCCGCGCTTCAGCAAGCACAACGCGCGGCGGCCGGCGATGTAACGGGCGTGACGCACGGCCTGGGGATCACCTTCAACTCGACCTTGGTCGCACTCACCCTGTGTATCGTGGTGATGTTTTTTCTCCATCAACTCCAGCTCTCGCAGGATCGGCTGGTGCTCGATATCAAAAGCTACATCGATGAACATCTCATTCGGCATTTGCGCGAGCGCTGACACGACATTGTCATCAAATCCCTGTACAGTGCGCGGCCGCAGTATTACAAGGGAAAATAACGATGGAACGCAGCGCTTATCGCCGTCAACGACACGAACATCGCATTTGGCTTGCAGCGATGGCAATTTTGGGATTTGTCTTCATCGCGGTTAAGCTCGGCGTGTAGTCGAGCTCGCGGCCGGGCCCCGCCTACAACACCTCGCGCGCCAGCGCATCCAGTTCGCGCTTGATTTCATCGCAGGCGCGCGCCGTAATCCACAGCGTGACTTGTTCTACGCCCAACCCTTCGAATTGGGTGATCTCGCGCCGTGTTCGCCACTGGTTTGCCGCGCCAAAGATCGTAATTCGGATCGACGCCGGATCGCGCCCGGCGGCCTCGCACAGCGCATGCAGTTGATCGCGGCCATCGATGACCTGCCCGACCTTGTGCACCACCGGTAACCAACCATCGCCATAGCGCACGATGCGATGAAACACGCGTTTCGCCCATTCGTCGCCGAACATGATGCCGCCGAGATAAATGGGGGGATGCGGCCGTTGCACCGGTTTTGGGTAGCAACGTAGCGGCGGATAGTCGTAATACTTGCCGTGATATTCTGAATCGTGCGTGGTCCAACACGCCTTCATGACTTCGATTGCTTCACGCACCTGGGTCCAGCGATGTTCGAAATCGCCACCCAGCATCTCGGATTCTTCCTTGTTCCAACCGGCGCCGATGCCGAAGTGGAAGCGCCC
>JAYUEZ010000188.1:0-2214 GCA_043738965.1 Gammaproteobacteria bacterium | reverse complement strand
GTTCGTGCGCTGGCGCGTAATACGCATCGCATTTGTAGCTGAAATAGGCGGTCTCGCTCAACACGCAAAACCCGTGCGCAAAACCGCGTGGAATATAGAACTGGCGGTGGTTGTCGCCGTTCAAGATTACTCCCGCCCAACGACCAAAGGTCGGCGAGCCACGGCGCACGTCCACCACAACGTCGAAAACTTCGCCATGGATCACGCTGACGAGTTTTGTTTGCGCGCCCGGCTCTTGGAAATGCAGGCCGCGGAGCACGCCACACGCTGAATACGACAAATTGTCTTGTAGAAATTGCACGCCCACACCAAGACTGTCATAGCGTTCGGCGTTCCATGTCTCCATGAAAAATCCGCGCGGATCGCCAAACATACGGGGCGAAATAAGGATTAACCCGCGGATATCCAGATAGGCTGCCTGCGTGCCTTGCAATGTATCGCGAGTTTCGAGAATGCTCGCGCCGGAGACCCCATCGAACTTAGTCATGCTTCAGGAGGTTCATCAGGTATTGCCCGTACGCGTTCTTTAGGAGTGGCGCGGCCAATCGTTCAAGCTGCGCGCGATCGATAAAGCCCATGCGGTAAGCAATTTCCTCCGGGCACGAAATCTTCAAACCCTGGCGACTTTCCACCACGCGGACGAATTCAGTCGCGTCCACCAGGGAGTCGTGGGTACCCGTGTCGAGCCATGCGGCGCCGCGGCTCAGGATTTCAACGTTGAGTTCGCCGCGTGCGAGATACGCTTTATTCACATCCGTAATTTCAAGTTCGCCGCGCGGCGAGGGCTTCATCGCTTTCGCAATGTCGAGTACGCCGTTGTCGTAGAAGTAGAGGCCGGTGACGGCATAGTTGGATTTTGGCTTGAGCGGCTTTTCCTCGATATCGAGTGCATTGCCATTGGCATCGAAGTTCACCACGCCGTAGCGTTCTGGATCGCTAACGTAATAGCCGAACACCGTCGCGCCATTCTCGCGCGCCGCCGCGCGCTGGAGTTGGATCGAGAAGCCATGCGCGTAGAACAAGTTGTCGCCGAGAACTAAGCAGGTCGACGCCTCACCGATGAAACGCTCGCCAATAATAAAGGCCTGCGCGAGACCATCGGGGCTCGGCTGCGGCGCATACTGAATGTGGCAACCCCAATGCCCTCCGTCACCCAGCAGTGCTTCAAACTGCGGCAAATCGCGCGGCGTGGAGATCAACAAGATGTCACGAATACCCGCGAGCATAAGCGTGCTGAGCGGATAGTAAATCATCGGTTTGTCATACACCGGTAGCAGCTGTTTACTCACGGCGAGCGTGATCGGGTATAGCCGCGTACCGGAGCCGCCGGCGAGGATGATGCCTTTTCTATTCAAGTGGATAACCCCAGTCGTTCACCGCGATAGGCGCCGGATTCCACGCGCGCGCACCACTCGGCATTTTCTAAATACCACTGCACGGTTTTTGCGAGGCCCGAATCGAAAGTTTCTAGCGGTTGCCAGCCGAGTTCGCGCTGAATTTTAGTCGTGTCCATGGCGTAGCGAAAATCATGCCCCGGGCGATCGGCGACGAACGCGATCAGATTCTCGTGCGCGGTGCTATCGGGGCTCGGTCGCTGTGCATCTAACAATCTGCAAAGCGTGCGTACGACGTCGATATTCTTACGCTCGCTACTGCCGCCGATATTGTAGGTGTCGCCGATCCGACCCTGATCTAACACCAACATTAGCGCACGCACGTGATCATCGACATACAGCCAATCGCGCACATTCTCGCCCTTGCCATAGACCGGTAAACGCTCACCGCCCACTGCCTTCCGAATCGTCAATGGAATGAGCTTCTCTGGAAATTGATAGGGTCCGTAGTTATTGGAGCAATTGGTGATCAAAACCGGTAGTCCATAGGTTTCGTGCCAGGCGCGCACCAGATGATCGCTCGCCGCCTTGCTCGCCGAATACGGCGAGCGCGGATCGTAGGGAGTTGTCTCGATAAACAAGCCCTCGGCGCCTAAGCTTCCGAATACTTCGTCCGTCGAGATGTGATGGAAACGGAATTGCGCCTTGGCGGGTGACGAAAGCGTCAACCAATATTCCTTGGCTGATTGCAGCAGCACGTAGGTTCCCGTGATATTCGTCTGAATGAAATCAGCAGGCCCGTCGATTGAACGATCAACGTGCGACTCGGCCGCCAAATGCATCACCGCGTCGGGTTGGAATTCATGGAAAACCCGCGCAA
>JAYUEZ010000187.1:0-15685 GCA_043738965.1 Gammaproteobacteria bacterium | reverse complement strand
CGATAGCCATCTTCACCATGTTTGTCGGTGGCGCGCTCACGCTCGACGAACAAACATTTGGACCGAAGATTTTGCTCGGCGGTTTTGTGTTGTTCGTCTATATGTTGTTTGGGTGGTTCGGCGACGTAATCCGCGAATCTGAAAAAGGCACCTACGGGCACTGGGAAGACACCAGTTTTCGCATGGGAATGATGTGGTTCATTTTTTCCGAAGTGATGTTCTTCGCGGCCTTTTTTGGCGCGTTATTTTATGCCCGCGTACTGTCCGTGCCGTGGCTCGCTGGCGCAGGCGCGAAAGCCGCGACCCATCAATTCCTCTGGCCAAGTTTTATTACCGATTGGCCGCTGCTCCAAGTGCCAAACAACTACGGTTTTAAAGAAGCGAAGGACGTTATCGGCGCGTGGGGCGTACCAGCGCTGAATACCGCCATTCTGCTGACCAGCGGTGGCACAGTGACTTGGGCGCACTGGGCCTTAAAGAAAAACAATCGGGGTCAACTCATCCTCGGCCTCGCGTTGACAGTGGCCTTAGGTGCGCTCTTCGTCGGCTTGCAGGCCAAAGAGTACGGTCACGCCTACCACGAACTCGGTCTAACGCTAAACGCCGGAATCTACGGCGCGACCTTTTTTATGTTGACGGGCTTCCATGGCTTTCATGTGACGATGGGCACGATCATGCTCGCCACTATTTTGGCCCGCTCGATTCGCGGACACTTCAAACCCGATCATCACTTTGCGTTTGAAGCCGTCGCTTGGTACTGGCACTTTGTCGACGTGGTGTGGATCGGCCTATTTATCTTTGTTTATTGGTTGTAGAAGACCGTCGCGGACATAAACTAAGGGCGTTCGTCAGGGCATCCTTTTTGCGTCACGAGGAAAGCACTTATTCTACGCGACATGATTCAGTGGCCACGCGGATGGATGATGCCGAGCGCGTAGAGGACCATTAACAGAACAAACAGCGCAATCGATAGCGCGACTCGAAGCGTCAACGCTTTTACGGTCGAAGTTCCCGCTTCACGCCCGCCGCGCAACATCGAGTAGAACGCGGTTCCGAGCGTCCCAATGATCAAAATCAACATGCCGATAATGACGTACTTGATGATCGGGTGCATGTCCATGCGTGAGCCTTTTTCGAATGGGGTGACAGTTACATCAAGTGAGCGCACTTTACTCCGTGACTCGCGTCGTCGGTAGCTGCATGTCGACCAGACAATTTAAGCCGAGCTTCGCGGCCACGCTGGTCACGCTAGCCCTCGTGCCGTGTTTAATCGGTCTGGGTCGCTGGCAATTGCGCCGCGCGGACGAAAAATCTGCACTATTAAATATTTTTCGTGCGCGATCTGCGGCGCCAGCGCTCGAACTTCCGCTGCCGGCCCTCGACTCACCGGCCCTTGAATGGCGGCACGTGAAAGGGCTGGGGCATTTTCTTACGCCCAACGTACTACTCGATAATCGCGTGCGCAACGGCGTAGCGGGCTATGAGATCTACACGCCGTTCGAATTAAATAACGGTGCGCAATTACTCGTTGCGCGCGGTTACCTTCCGGCCGGCGTTGATCGCGAACATTGGCCCATCATTAATAGCCCGTCAGCAGAGCAAATCTTATGGGGATACCTCGGGCTGCCGCCATGGGTCGGGATTACGTTGCAAGGTCACGCCAATCGCGAAAAGCTAAACCACGAATTATGGCGCGTGCAATCTCTCGACATTCAGGCGTTGAATACTGATGGCAACTTGCACCTTGTACGCTACGTTCTGTACCTAGATCCAGCCGCGCCCGGCGGTTACGAACGGTCCTGGTCGGTGCCAACCATCGATGTTGGCAAACACACGGCATATGCGGTTCAATGGTTTGCGATGGCTGCCGCGCTAATCCTGCTATATCTAAAAATCAGCTTTAAATCCGTGCCGCCCACATGAGTCTTCCGCTCGCCGAACCGGTTCGACGCAACCGCGCGACTCTCCTGCTAATTGTCGCGGCGTTTGTCTTGCCCATCGTGATCGCTTGGTTATACGCGACGGGGCGCCTCGATTTGCGCGGGCGCGCATTGGTGAATCATGGCGACTTACTATCGCCACCGATCGATCTGGCCGCACTAAGTCCCCGTTCAGCATTATCTCCCTTACTCAAAATGGCGCCGAGCGAATGGGCCGCCGTTGTCGTTGAGCCCACCAGTTGCAAGGAAACATGCATGCATGCGCTGGACGAATTATTAGTGATACGAGAGCTCATTGGGCAGAGCGGCGTGCGAGTTTCGATCCATGCGCTGACCGCCACGGCTTTGAATACTGAATCGCCCCATGCTGAGCGGATCCATGTCGATTCAAATTTAGTCGCGGCACTCATGTCCGCCCTGCAGGCGCGCCAGTTCGGCGCGGTGCCCGCGGTGGTGCTGTTGGATTGGCGCCATCAGGTGGTGATGCGCTACGCCATCGACGCTCCGCCGCGCGATATCCTCAAAGACTTGCAGCGTCTGCTCCGTGCGTCCGAGATCCGCTAAATGAGGCACCAAATGTTCCGTGCGCTGGCGCATATTGTTCCGGTGTTAGCCCTGATCGTTATCGTCAAAGGCGCCTACGTGCGCTTGAATGACGCGGGGTTGGGTTGCCCTGATTGGCCCGGATGCTACGGCCATCTCACCGTGCCGAGCGTGTCGCGGAATAGTGTAGAAGCGCGGGATCCTAGCGCACGACCTCTCGATCGGGGCAAGGCTTGGCGCGAAATGATTCATCGTTATCTGGCGTCGAGTTTGGGTGGACTGATCGTGTTAATGGCGCTAATAGCGTGGAGCAATCGGCATGCACTGGGCCAACCACTGACGCTGCCCCTGAGCTTGCTCCCGCTGGTGGTGTTTCAAGGTCTACTCGGCATGTGGACGGTTACGCTGTTATTAAAGCCCTTAGTGGTGGTTGGGCATCTAATTGGCGGGATCACTATCGCGGCGCTGGCTTGGTGGAATTTGCTCGACGTTCGCGCCGCGCCGCGCTGTCCGGAAATGGCCTTGCGCCGCCATGCCGTCCTTGCGCTACTCGTCGTCACGATCCAAATCGGTCTCGGCGGTTGGACGAGCGCGAATTATGCGGCGTTGGCGTGTACGGATTTTCCGACCTGTAACGGGACCTGGTGGCCGGCGATGGATTTCAAGAATGCCTTCGTCCTGTGGCGCGGTTTAGGGATCAACTATGAGTTCGGTGTGCTTGATACGCCGGCGCGTACCGCCATCCATTTTGCGCACCGCAGTTGGGCCGTGGTCGTTGCCGCGAGCCTAGTGACATTGATCGTCTACACCTGGCGTACCGCCGATCGCCGCGGCCGTCGAATCGCGTGGTGTATACTCGCCTTGCTCGCGTTACAGTTAATCCTCGGGATTACCAACGTAGTCCGAGGCCTGCCCTTGCCGGTGGCCGTAATGCATAACGGAACCGCCGCCGCCCTCGTCTTAAGCCTAGTGACGCTAATTCACTACGCGAGTCCAGCGCAGCGCGGCACCAATACGAAACACTGACATGAACGAAATTTCCGCCCCCTCCGCCGTGCACGCCACGTGGCGCGACTATTTTGAGTTGTGCAAACCGCGAGTGGTGTCGTTGATTGTCTTCACCGCCATCATCGGCATGCTGTTGTCGACGCCAGGGTTAGTCCCGTTGTCGACGCTAGTGATCGCGACTTTAGGCATTGCCTTGGCGGCCGCGTCGGCGGCGGCCATTAATCACGTGGCGGAACACCGAATTGACGCGTTAATGGCGCGCACCCAGCATCGGCCATTGCCCCACGGCGAGTTGAATGTAACGCAAGCGCTCGCGTTTGCGCTGGTGCTGGGATTTTTGTCGATGTACCTGTTGGTGGCGTTCATCAACGGGTTGACCGCCATGCTTACTTTCGCGTCCCTCATCGGCTACGCAGTGATTTACACCTTGTATCTGAAACACGCCACGCCCCAAAACATCGTCATCGGCGGTGCGGCTGGGGCGGCGCCACCGGTACTTGGCTGGACAGCCGTCACCGGCACGCTCGATCCCCACGCTTTGCTACTGTTCTTGATTATCTTCGCGTGGACACCGCCACACTTTTGGGCGCTCGCGATCTATCGTCGAAATGAATATGCCAAGGCGAATATTCCCATGTTGCCGATTACCCATGGGACCGAATTCACGCGTCTACACGTGTTGTTTTACACGCTACTGTTAGTCGCCGCGACCTTACTGCCGTTTGCGACCTTTATGTGCGGCGGAATCTATTTGGCGGGGGCCAGTGTCTTAAACGTGGGGTTTTTGTATTACGCGATTCGAATGCAATTCGATACTCGGGATGAATTCGCGTACGCCACCTTTAAGTATTCGATCGTGTATTTAACCGCGTTGTTTGTCGTATTGTTTATGGATCATTATTGGCCGCTGGTACGCGCTGCGTGGCTATAACATAGCCTTTTACCACAGCGCGACGTTGGCGTTTGGTGCGTCTACGCAGCAGGCAATCGCGGCAACGCGTGGCCTAGGGCTTTCCGCATTTGGCGCATTGCACCCGCCTCAATCTGCCGAATACGCTCGGCGGAGACATCATATTTAAGCGCTAACGCTTGCAAGGTCATTTTCGGATCGCTAAGCCAGCGCCGGCGGACGATATCTCGGCTGCGCGGATCCAGTACCGCCAAGGCACTCGATAAATGGTCTTGCTCAACGCGGCCTTCTTCAACTGCTTCCAGTTGTTGACCGGGTTCAAAGCGGAAGTCGGCCAGGTAAGCAGCTGGCACCATTTCGTCATCGCTATCGTTGGAAGTGGCGTCGAACGTCGGGTCATGCGCGTTCAGGCGCTCTTCCATCAACAGCACTTCCTTAGGTTCCACGCCCAGGTCTTTTGCGACCGCGGCGACTTCTTGCGCGTTCATCCACCCGAGGCGCTGCTTGGCGCTGCGCAAATTGAAGAACAACTTCCGTTGCGCCTTGGTCGTCGCGACCTTAACGATGCGCCAGTTGCGGAGGATGAACTCGTGGATTTCGGCGCGCACCCAATGGACCGCGAACGAGACCAGCCGTACCCCCATCGACGGATCGAAGCGTTTGACGGCCTTCATGAGACCAATATTTCCTTCCTGGATTAAGTCGCCGTGCGCTAGCCCATAGCCCAAATAACCACGCGCTACGCGCACGACAAAGCGGAGATGTGACAGGACTAGCTGGCGCGCCGCATCGAGATCGTTATGCGTTTGGAGCTGGCGCGCTAACGCTTGTTCCTCCGCTTCGCTCAACATCGGCACCCGGTTGACCGCCGTGATGTAGGACTCCAGCGAGCCGACTGGCATCAAAAACTGATTAAACGGACTGGTTGCCATGATGAATTACGTCTCTAATATCTCTAAATTGAGCAAAGTTTAGCACTCGAGTTGTTAGAGTGCTAACACTGAACAATGTTCCTCGACGCTGGGACTGCCCGATAGCGGTCACACCGGAATGGCTTTACCCAACACGGCGCCGTCAGTAAATTGCGCAGGGCGAATGCGCCACCATTAGCGCTTCCCGGCATTCGATTACCACCCCATTTGCAGCAAGTCCATACATCTTAAGTATAGGGGGCACTCACTTTATGTCCTTTGAGAACCGATCTTAGCGATGATTGAAGTCAGGCAGCTGGGTGCCTCGACCAGCACGACCTCGATTCAGGTGCACGCACTGCTTGCCGGCCACGGCTTGGCCCTGCATTACGTCACCGATCGTGCTCCCATCCCGGGGAGTTACTGGGGTGCGCCGGAAGCGGGATTGAGGGGCAGTATCCTCTACGCGCGACGCGATACGCCATTGCACTCGCTGTTACACGAGGCCAGCCATTTTATTTGCATGGATTCCGCTCGCCGGGCGGTGCTCGATACCGATGCCGGCGGTGACGAACTGGAAGAGTGTGCGGTGTGCTACTTGTCGGTGTTATTGGCCGACGCTATCCCCGGCTTCGGCTGCGCCGCGATGTTTGCGGATATGGACACCTGGGGCTACAGCTTTCGCCTTGGCAGTACCCGCACTTGGTTTGCAAATGACGCCGAGGACGCCGCAAGGTGGCTGCGTTCGCGCGGACTATTGAACTGCGGTGGTGGACTCCAATCCCAGTAACGCAGCGACAAACTCCGGGGCTGAGAATACTTGGAGATCATCGAACTGCTCGCCCACGCCGATGAAACGCAAGGGCAGCGCCAATTCCTGCGCCACCGCAAACACGATCCCGCCTTTGGCGGTGCCATCGAGCTTGGTCATGCATACCGAGTCCAATTTGACGGTTTGATGAAAAACCCGTGCCTGTTGCAACGCGTTTTGACCCATCGTGGCATCCAACACGAGCATGGTTTCATGCGGTGCTGCCGCGTGCTGTTTACCTAACACCCGGCGAATTTTCGCCAATTCGGCCATCAGGCCGTGTTGGGTATGCAAGCGGCCGGCGGTGTCGGCAATTAACACATCGACACCCCGCGCGGCCGCCGCGGCGTACGCATCAAAAATGACCGATGCTGGATCAGCGCCGTCGGCTTGCGCGATCACGGGGATTTTCAAGCGTTCGCCCCAGGTTTTTAATTGGTCGACCGCTGCGGCCCGAAAGGTATCGCCCGCCGCCAACATCACTGAGTACCCGGCGATTTGCAGATGGCGTCCGATCTTGGCGATGGTAGTGGTCTTACCTACGCCGTTGACGCCGACGATCAACAATACATAGGGACCGTCTGTCGCACGCGGAATCTCAAGCGGTCGGGCCACTGGTGCTAAAACCGCGATCATTTCATCGCGCAAGATGTCGATCAGCGGTGGTCCGTCGGCGCGCGAGCGCTTCTTCACCGCGGTCAGGATCAACTCAGTGGTGACGACTCCCGTGTCCGCCAACAACAGCGCGGTTTCGAGTGTTTCCAACGAGGCGCTGTCGATTGGTTCGCGTCGACTAAACAGGCGCGATAGGCGATTAACCAAACCATCACGCGTGCGCGCGATCCCTTCTTTAAGGCGTTTGAACATGTGGTTTAATCAATAACTCGCATTTGAAGCTGGGGATGCTTCATTGCGATATGCTAACACCTTCACGCATCGCCTCCAGGGAGAACCGCGCATGGCGTTAATTCGCGCCGCTTGGGCCACGTTGTTTTGTTCGTTCGCCGTGCTCGCGACACCAGGATCGACGCAAGAATTCGCGCTCGCCAATGGCTTGCGCGTTATTGTGCAAGAAGACCATCGTGCGCCAGTTGTCGCGATCCAGGTGTGGTATCAAGTCGGCGCGAGCTACGAACTCGACGGCGCGACCGGGCAGTCGCATGCGCTCGAACACATGATGTTCAAACGGACCAAAACGCTCAAGAGCGGCGAATTTTCGCGCATCGTCGCTGATCGCGGCGGCCGTGAGAACGCTTTTACGAGCGCCGACTACACCACTTACTTTCAAACCTGGTCCGCCGACCAGACTGAACTCAGCATGCGGCTCGAATCCGACCGCATGCAGAATTTGGTGCTCGATCCCGCGGAGTTTAAAAACGAACTCAAGGTGATCCAGGAAGAACGGCGCTTGCGCACCGACGACAGCGCACAAGCCTTGGCGCTGGAAACCGTGTTGGCGCACACCTGGCAAACCAGCCCTTATCGACAGCCGGTGATCGGCTGGCCTGCCGACTTGGCGCAAATGCAGCTCCCCGACTTAGCGGCGTGGTACCACCGCTACTATGCGCCGAACAATGCCATCTTAGTGGTCGTCGGCGACGTCGAGGTAGCGCGTATCAAGCAACTAGCGACGCGCTATTTTGGTCCGATTCCGCGCCGCGAGGTGCTGCCACCGAAGGCACGTCCCGAACTCCCGCAGCGCGGCGAAAAGCGACTCACTATCGCCAGTGACAAACTTCGCGTACCGCTATTGATGCTGAACTACAAAGTGCCGGGTTTTACCGCGGTGGGTCATGGCCAGCCCGCGACCGAAGCCTGGGAAATTTACGCGCTCGATGTGTTACTCGCGACGCTAGATGGCGGCGACAGCGCGCGTTTCGCCCGCCACCTCGTGCGTGGCCAGGAACTCGCCTTATCGGTCGGCGCGAGCTATCAAAGTGCGTCGCGCCTCGAAGATCTCTTTAGCTTTACCGGCGCGCCGCGCGAAGGTCATACGCTACCCGAGCTTGAGGCTGCGATTAAAGCCGAAATCGCTGCGCTTCAAGCTAGCCCTCCTGATTCAGCCGAACTAGCGCGGATAAAAATCGCGGTGGTCGCGCAAGAGGTTTATCAACAAGATTCGTTGATGGGACAGGCGATGTTGATCGGTTCGCTCGCGGTAGTGGGTCTCGATTGGCGCATTAAAGAGAGCTATGCCGAACGCATACAAGCGGTTACTCCGGGGCAAGTCCAAGCCGTCGCGAAAAAATATTTTCAATCCGATCAGGCGACGATCGCTTATGTGATCCCGGAGCAAAAGCATGAGTAGACGGCATCTCAAACAGCGGCATGGCGCGATCATGCAACCCTTTGCAACGCTCTGCGGCAGCAATTTACTGCGCATCAATGCGCTACTGGTTCTCGCCCTGGTGGCGCTTACGGCGCGTGCTGGATCGCCGCAGATCGAGCGCTGGACCACCGCCAATGGCGTTCCTGTTTACTACGTGCACGCGCCCGAAATCCCGATGTTCGATTTGCGTGTAGTGTTCGCCGCCGGCAGCGCGCGTGATGGCGCGCAACCAGGGATTGCGAGCTTAACCAGCGCCATGCTTGCCGAAGATACCGCGGATCTTGCAGTCGACGATTTTCATGCCGCGCTCGAAGCCACCGGTGCGTCGCTCGGCGCCGGTTCGTTGCGCGATATGGCGTGGCTTTCGTTGCGGAGCTTGACGGATCCGAAAGCGGCCACACCGGCTGTCGAGCTAATGCGCGCCGCTTTGCTGTCTCCCCGTTTCAGCGACGAAGTGTTTGTGCGTACGCGCAAGCAAATGTTGGCGGGCA
Organism: Gammaproteobacteria bacterium; assembly: GCA_043738965.1. Classification (GTDB taxonomy): domain Bacteria; phylum Pseudomonadota; class Gammaproteobacteria; genus CAIKBL01. The sequence continues at coordinate 6,742 of JAYUEZ010000187.1, read as the reverse complement.
TCAAAAGCGAAGAAGGCTCGCCTGGCGCGTTGGGCGCCAAGGCCTTATATCGCGCTATTTATGGCGAACACCCCTACGCCGCGCCCACGAGCGGCACGGAAACCACTGTCGGCGCGTTTACGGTGGCCGATGCCAAAAGCTTTTACCAGCGCTATTACGTTGCTAAGAACGCGGTGCTCATCGTGGTCGGTGCGCTCGATCGCGCGATGGCGGAAAAAATGACGAACGCATTAGTCAGTAATTTACCAGGCGGCGAAGCGCCGCCGCCGTTGCCCGCGGTCAAAGCACTAGCCACCCCCCATGCGGTCCAGATCGAGTTCCCAGCGGAACAAAGCCATCTCATGCTTGGCCAGCCAGGGATCGCGCGCCAAGATCCCGATTATTTTCCGCTCGTGGTCGGCAATCATGTCTTGGGTGGCAATGGGACAGTGTCCTTATTGTTCGGCGAAATTCGCGAACAACGTGGACTCTCCTATTCGGTAAGTAGTTATTTCGAGCCGATGGCGGTGGCGGGGCCGTTTGTCGCGACCTTGCAGACGGATCGCCCGCGCCAAGAGGAAGCGCGCAAGGTGTTACACGCCGTCATCAAGAAATTTATCGATGACGGTCCGCCGTCGGCCGCCTTGGCGGCAGCCAAGCGCAATCTCATCGGTGGCTTTCCGCTGCGAATCGACAACAATTCGAAAATCACCGAGTACATTACCCTGATCGCGTTCTACGCCTTGCCGCTTGATTATTTGACCACTTATCCACAACACGTGGCAGCGGTAACCGCGGCGCAAATCAAGGATGCGTTTAAACGCCGCGTTCATCTCGAAACCATGGCCGAGATCACCGTCGGCACCAGCGCGACGCCCTAGGCGTGATCGCGACTCCCGCCAGCGCACGCGCGCGTCCCGGCAAAGTCCGCATCATCGGTGGCGAATGGCGACGTCGGTGGCTGCCGGTCGGTGCCGTGGACGCGGTGCGACCGACACCAGATCGCGTACGCGAAACGTTGTTCAACTGGCTACAACCGTACCTGGCGGGCGCGCGTTGTCTGGATTTGTTTGCGGGTACTGGGGTGCTGGGCTTCGAAGCCGTGTCGCGTGGTGCGGCGCAGGCGACGCTGGTCGAAAATGACGCGCAGACGGCTGCCACGCTGCGTGCGCAGGTCGCCGCGCTTAACACCACCAGCGTCGAGGTGCTCAATATGGATGCGCGCAGTTACTTAAGCGCCACCGCAGCCCGTGTTTACGATATCGTGTTTCTCGACCCACCGTTTGACAGTCCTTTGTTAACGGCAACCTTGTCTCTCCTCGAGGCGGGTTGGTTGCACGCCGAGGCTCTGATCTACATCGAGTCCGCGCGCGCGGCGGACGCGGTCAAGTTGCCATCGGGATGGCGTATGATGCACGCTGGCCAAACCCGTCAGATCCGCTACGGGCTGGCACGACTAACCTTTGAACCCTAAGTTGTTGCGCTGGAGAGCTTGAGCGTGAGCAATATCGCGATTTATCCAGGGACTTTTGATCCGATCACCAACGGCCACGGCGATATCGTGGCGCGGGCGGCTCGGATCTTCGACCACGTTATCGTGGCCGTGGCCGGCAGCACCGCCAAAAACACCGCATTCTCGACCGACGAGCGGGTAGACTTGGCGCAACGTATTCTAAGCGAGCATAAAAACGTCGAAGTCCGTCGCTTCGAAGGACTGCTCGCGCATTTCGTACGCGATTGCGGTGCCAAAGCCGTATTACGTGGCCTGCGTGCGGTCTCGGATTTCGAATACGAATTCCAACTGGCGGGGATGAATAAACGATTGGTGCCCGAAGCCGATACTATCTTCATGCCCACTACCGAGCATTATTCATACATCTCTTCCTCGCTGATCCGCGAAATCGCCTCCTTAGGTGGTGATGTCACCGAATTCGTGCACCCCCTTGTCTGCGAAGCCTTGAACGAGCGCCTGGGCAAGCGCGCCGCCCACAAAAAATAGATCGCCGCGGCAGACGATGGCACTTCTTATCACGGATCAGTGTGTCAATTGTGATGTCTGTGAATCCGAGTGTCCGAATCACGCGATCCATGAAGGCGTTACCCACTACGAAATTGATCCGACGCGCTGCACGGAATGTGTCGGGCATTTCGAGCAACCGCAATGTGTGCTGATATGCCCTGTCGATTGCATTCCGAAAGATCCGGCGTATTCCGAGACCGTGGCGGAGCTGCGCGCCAAATACTTGCGTTTAGTGGCGGAGATCGCATGAGGCGTCGTGGGCTCGCTTGCTTACTGTGGCTTTTCGCCACGCCGATCTTTGCCGCCGGCTTTGAGCCAAATGCCGCGGCGATTGCGACTGCGCATCCGCTCGCGACCCAAGCCGGACGCGAGGTCATTGACGCGGGGGGTAATGCGTTCGACGCAGCCGTGGCCGTGGCGGCGGCGTTGGCCGTGGTCGAACCGTATTCGTCGGGAATTGGTGGCGGTGGTTTTCTGTTGCTACATCGGGCGGTCGATAACCTCGATGTCGTGATCGACGCGCGCGAGAAGGCGCCGTTGCTCGCGACCAAGGACATGTATCTCGATGCCGCCGGCAACGCGGTGCCCGAGCGCTCGCAAAATGGCGCGCTCGCCGCGGCCATCCCTGGCACGCCCGCGGCCCTGGTGCATCTCGCGCTGTTCTACGGTCGGCTGCCGCTGGAACGCTCGCTGGCGAGTGCGATCAAACTGGCACGTGATGGATTCGAAGTCTCGACGACCTACCACAACATGGCGGGCTACCGACAGAAAGTCATGGCGGCGGATGCGGAGACCGCGCGAATTTTTCTCGATACCGGCAATGTTCCCGCGCCAGGTTTCAAGCTACGTCAAGGCGATCTGGCGCGGAGCCTTGAACGCCTGACCACCCAGGGCTCGGCCGGTTTCTACGGCGGCGAGCTCGCCGATAAGTTGGTGGCCGGGGTGAAAGCGGGTGGCGGGATCTGGACAGCCGCGGATTTGGCGCAATACAAAGTCATCGAACGGAAACCCATCATCGGCAGCTTCCACGACATGCAAATCGTCTCCGCGCCGCCGCCGTCGGGCGGCATTGTATTGTTGGAAGCGTTGAATCTGCTCGAGCCGTTCGATCTTGCCAAGCTTTCTACGCTCGACCGGCGACATGTGATCATCGAAGCGATGCGCCGTGCCTATCGCGATCGCGCGGAGTTTTTGGGCGATCCGGATTTCGCCGAAGTGCCGGTCGCGCGCCTGCTCGACAAGGCACATAGTCAGGAGATCGGGGCGGATCTCAAACTCGACCAAGCCACGCCGAGCAGTGCGTTGAAGCCGGTCGCGCCACCGCACCAAGGTGACCACACCACGCACTTTTCGATCCTGGATGCCGAAGGCAATCGGGTCGCGGCTACGTTAAGCGTGAACACGCCTTTCGGCGCGTGTTTCACGGCACCGGGCACGGGCGTGTTACTCAATAACGAAATGGATGATTTCTCCGCGCGCCCGCTGACGCCAAACGCTTATGGGCTGATCGGCGTGGATGCCAATGCCGTTGGGCCGGGCAAACGTCCCTTATCGAGCATGACGCCGACCTTCCTTATCACCAAGAATCGGATTGGCATCCTCGGCACCCCCGGCGGCAGTCGCATTATTTCGATGGTGCTATTGGGCGCGCTCGAGTTCTATCAAGGTGCGCCGCCGGAGGCCTGGGTCAAGTTGCCGCGCTACCATCATCAGTACCTACCCGACGAAGTGTTGTATGAGCCAGCGGCCCTGGATGACGCCGCCAAGCACGATCTCGAACGGCGCGGTCACAAGCTGAGTCTTTCCCATCGTGACTACGGCAACATGCAAGCCATCCTATGGGACACGACCACGCATCAAGTCAGTGCCGCGAGTGATCCGCGCGGCGAAGGCAAAGCCGACGTCTGGAATGCGAAGCTGCCGGCGCTTAAAGCGTTGGAGTTACCGGTGCCGACCGACAAGCCGAAAACCCGGTCAGTCGGCGTGCCAGCCACGCCTGAAGCCGTGAACTAGTGCGGACTGCGCGACGCCGATGCATCATCTCCCGGTTAGCTTTGTTCATTCGCTAGTTTTCGCGCTGCTCTTGCTGGCAGGGCCCTGGTGCTCGGCACGGTGGGTTATCACCTGATCGCGCACCTCGGTTGGATTGATGCCATCTTGAATGCTGCGATGATTCTGACCGGAGTGGGTCCAGTCGCGGTCCTTACGAGCGACGCAGCCAAACTGTTCGCGGCCGCCTATGCGTTATTTTCCGGCGTGGTGTTTCTGACCATGACCGGCATCGCGCTGGCGCCAGTGATTCATCGGGGGCTGCACAAATTTCATGCGGAAGATCGCGAGCAATAGTTTAAAAAAGACTCGTCAGGCCTGTCGATTTCGTCGTGACTCATTCGACTAACAGGTGACGATCCTCGTCGTATCTCAAGGAGATCCCCGTGCAATATTTATTATTAATTTATGAAAACGAAGCCCAAGCGGCGAACCGCGGTCAGGCCGGTATGGCCACCATGATGACCGAATACCGCGCATTCACGCAGGGCATCATCCAAGGCGGACAGTTCAAAGCGGGCGACGCGCTGCAGTCGACCAATACTGCGACCACGGTAAAGGTTCGCGATGGCAGAACCCTCACTACCGACGGACCGTTCGCCGAAACCCGCGAACAGCTGGGCGGTTATTATCTTATCGAAGCGAAGGATCTGGATGAGGCGATGGTCATCGCGGCGCGGGTTCCCACGGCGAAGTACGGTTCGATCGAGGTGCGCCCAGTCATGGTTTTCAACTAAGCCCGTAGCGCAATCGACATGGACTCCGCGCCGTCGCGTTTAACCCCAGTGACGGCGCGGACCATCGAGCAAGTCTTTCGCACGGAAGCCGGTCGCGCGCTGGCGACGCTAATCCGCCTTCTGAACGACTTTGATCTCGCGGAAGATGCCCTACAAGAGGCCTTCGCCGCCGCGCTTCAACAATGGCCGAGCCACGGCTTCCCCGCGAACCCGCGTGCCTGGCTGGTGCAGGTTGGACGTCATCGCGCTATTGATCAACTGCGCCGTCAACAGAATTTCGAGCGCAAACTACCCTGGCTCGTGATCGACGCCGCGGCGATCACGCTCGACTTTCCGGCCGAGGACGAACCCCCCGTGGCCGACGATTTACTGCGGCTAATCTTTACTTGTTGTCATCCGGCGCTGAATCTCGAAGCTCGGGTGGCGCTCACCTTGCGCGCAGTGTGTGGACTCACGACGGAATCAATTGCGCGCGCGTTCTTGGTCAGCAATGAGACCATGGCGCAACGTCTGGTGCGTGCAAAGCAGAAAATACGAATCGCGAAAATTCCATATGAAACACCAGCCACCGACCAACTCGATGCACGAATCGACGATGTACTAGCCGTCATATACCTGGTCTTCAGCGAGGGCTATGCGGTAACCACTGGCGAGGACTTGATCCGTGAAGACCTGTGTACCGAGGCCATTCGGCTGGCGCGGCACTTGATCTCGTTGATACCCGGGCGTACCGACAGCCAAGGCCTCCTTGCGCTCCTGTTGTTGCATGACGCCCGGCGCGCGGCGCGTACCACCAACTCAGGTGATATTGTTTTGCTGGAGGATCAGGACCGGACGCTTTGGAACCAGCTATTGATCGCCGAAGGGGTCGCGCTCGTCGAAGCGGCGTTACACTCCCCGCAGCGAATCAGTTGGTACGCTGTACAAGCCGCGATCGCGGCCTTGCATGTTCAAGCGCCGCAACCGGCGTTGACGGACTGGCCGCAAATCGTCGGCCTTTATGAAGTGCTATTACGATTGCAACCGACACCGGTCGTCGAACTGAATCATGCGGTCGCGGTCTCGATGGTCGATGGTCCGGCGACCGCACTCAACCTTATCGAAGCCTTGGCCGCGCGTGGGGGCTTAAGCGATTACCATTTATTACCGGCCGCGCGGGCTGATCTGCTGCGTCGATTGGATCGCCACGCCGAGGCGCGCGACGCGTACTTGCAAGCCCTTGCGCTAGTTAAGCTGGCCCCGGAGCGACGCTTGCTGGCTCGGCGCCTAGCGGCGCTCGATGAAATTCCACGGGCCAATTAAGTGCTCGTATTCACCGACCAGCCAAGGCGGCTGCTGGGTATACGCTCCGCGCTTCCTCGCCGGCCATCCATGGCCGGCTCATCGCTGCTCCGCGTCCAGCGCTGTCCCTGCGCCGGACGCTCCACAAGTCGCTATGCGCACACCCAACAACCGCCTTGGCCCCGACATCGCCATCAATTACTGGCACTTTTCTAGCTTGTATTCAGCGCTGGCATTTCACACAGAAATAACTCATGCGTTGCCCGATAACCCGCGTGCGAATGTCGCTCTTCCCGCATTGCAAGCAAGCTTGACCCGCGCGATCGTAGACCCGCAATTCGTTGCGAAAATAACCCGGTTCGCCGTCATCGCGCGTGAAGTCGCGCAAGGTGGTACCACCGAAGGTAATCGCCTCATCGAGCACCTCGCGCACGCTGGTAACGAGGGCGCCGTACCGCGCGTGACTCACGCGCCGGGCCGGCCGCGTGGGATGAATCAACGCGCGATGCAGCGACTCACTTGCATAAATATTGCCGACGCCGACGACCACCTGCCCATCCATCAAAAAATTTTTCACGGCGCCGGTGCGAGTGCGCGCCAGATCAACCAAGTAGTCTGCCGAAAAGCGCAAATCCCAGGGTTCAGGACCGAGCTTCGCGAGCAACGGGTGGGTAGC
>JAYUEZ010000186.1:0-5864 GCA_043738965.1 Gammaproteobacteria bacterium | reverse complement strand
TCTCTTTAAAGGAATCGGGCGCAATGACAATTTTCATCGACTGGGTTACGTCGACAAGATTCGTGCTAGCGCTGCCCGTAGCGTTGCAAGCGACGATTGGTCTCCACCCCGCTCAACGCCGTGCGAATTCGCATTTCACTCCCGGCGCCGGAGAACTTAAGAATTCGCACTTCGGATCCAATTTGCACGCCCACCGGTTCACCGTCCTGAAAGGCGATCCGACCGCCTAACGTCGCCGGAATGCGCACACCCGGTGTGACAATGCCAACAAGATTCAAGGGATCTGCGGCACTAATCGCGACGATGGCTCCCGACCCGGGTTGCGTGCGTAGACGACGCAATGACTCGAGGGCGTCCGGCAATGCGAATTGCTCACCGGAGAACCCATCGACAAAACGACCGCCACGAATTTCGCCGCGCGCTTCCAAGCGACGTAGACATCGCAGTATTTCTCGCCACTGTCCTAGACAAAGTTCGCGTTCAAGAACGCGGCGAAAAACTACCCCATAGCGCCGTAACAGGGTACGCGCGAGACTTTCGATAGAGGCCTCATGGTCCGCGCCTGGTGCCGCCAGCGGCGTCGGCACATTGATCAGATCCCAGCGGCCTGTGTCTTCGATGCTGGCGCTCGACACCCGTCGTCGTCGCGCGCCATTCAATGGCCGGCGCTTCGCGCTCGGGGTGAGCAACACGCGTAAGCCAATGAAGCTATCCGACGTCACCCACCCCTCCGCAACCAATTCACCGAGTGCCGATTCGCATTGTGATTTCAGCAACCCGGTGCCGAACACAATGTCGTCGTAAAAAGACGCACGCTGCGTTTTGAGACACTGCCAAACCCGCGCTGCGTTCGGACTCATTAAACCCTCCTCTGCGCCGGTGCCGCCCCCTGCGCGTTGCCAGGCGGGAAGGATCGCTCGCGGCAGAATCACGAGCGGCATGGCTTTTACCGGACCCGCTGATCGACCGGCGCCTTGTCGCGGCGATAGTCGCAGCCAGACAAAGCGCCCCGACGTGGTTAGCTGCTCCAGATAGTCGCCCGAATAGTCGCGCACCCGCAGCGGCAAAATAGCCGCTTCCCACGCTGCCGCGGGCGCCTCAAATCCGGCGAGTTGTTCAAGGATCTGCCGCGTGGCTTGTAAGCCCTCCACCTGAGCGGTCGGTGCCACGTACTGCCATTCAAAGAGGAAACGTAGATAGCACGCCGCCGATACCGGCTCGATCTCGGCACGCAGCCGATTGAGTGTGTAGCGATGAATCCGCGCGAGCAGCCGTCGGTCGCACCATTCGGACTCGGCGTCATCACCTAGGAGGTAGTGTCCACGCAAAACAATGCCAGCGGATTCCAGTGTTAGCAGCGCGTGTTCCGTGTCTGCTTGACTCACGTCAATTTTGCTCGAAAGCACCGACGCGGTGATGGGTCCACAAACTTCGAGCCAGCCACGAACAACGATTGCGATTGCCTCGGCCCGCGACACCACCGGATGCAGTGCATCCGCATTGATCTCGGGAATTCGCACGGTCGCGGCACGCGACGGCCACAACACCGTCATTAACGACGTGTTTTCGGCTGCCATCCAAACGGTGCACAGCCCGTCATCGAGCGGCAGCTCGACGACCCGCGATAGCAGCGCGCATTCGGCGAAATAGCCGCGCAGTTGGCCTAATGTTTCGGCAGCGCCACTTTCTCCGAACGAGGCCAAATCTTGCGGGTTCACAACACCGAGCAGTGACAACGCCTCGTGTAGTTCATCTGCCGAGCGCGGCGCGGGCCATGCTTCCGATTTAACGCGCGCAATCGCCGCCGGATCGAGCGCGCCTAAATCGCTCGCCGTAGTCGAATCCAACCAGCGTCGACTGTGAACTGCCTGCGTGCGGCGCTCCTCCAGCGGTGCATCGTCTAGGAAGGCGTAGGGGTTGGCATTCAGCACTGCCTGTGCGAAGGGTGACGGCTCGGTGAGGTCGCGTGCGAGCAGTCGTTTTTCGCCGCTGGCCATTGCCGTGAGTAAGCGTTCCAGTCCTGCAATGTCCATCGCTTCGTTCAAGCAATCCGCGATCGCTTGTTGGACTAAGGGATGATCGGGGATCTGGCGCGGGCCTTGTAAATTTTCAGCGCACGCGAGCTGATCAGGAAACACTAAACCAACCAGATCTTCGGCCTGCATCCGCAGCAGCCGCGGCGGCGTTTTGCGCCCGGCCCGATAGCGCATGATGGCTAATGCGCAGGCGGCAACCCAGCGCCAACGGACGGTGAACATCGGCGCATCCAACAGCGCCTGGGTCAACACATCACGGACCGTATTCGGATTAAGGAAATGCCATACGTCGTCGAGCGGAAAACTATGTATCGCGCCCAAAGAAATCACGATGGCATCTTCGACCGCGGCGGCCTGCAATTCGAAATTAAACTGACGGCAAAATCGCTTCCGCAAAGCCAGCCCCCACGCGCGATTGATGCGCGCACCGAAGGGCGAGTGGATAACCAACTGCATGCCGCCGGACTCGTCGAAAAACCGTTCGAGGATTAGCGTATCTTGAGTTGGCATCGCCGTTAGCGCGCGATAGCCGCTCAATAAGTATTCATAGATTTGTTTCGCCGCCTCTCGATCGATTCCAATTTCATCGATTAACCAAGCTTCGATGCTGGGTTGTCGTGTATCGCCACTATTCGCATCAGCGCGTTCAGCGAATTCGGCGCGTAAGCGTGATACCGCAAACGAGAGTTCGGCGCTGCGCGCCGGCGCTTCGCCCAGCCAAAACGGGATATTCGGTGGTTGTCCGGCGGCGTCGGCCACGCGTACGGCAGCCGCATCAACTTTAAGAATCCGCCACGAATTGTTCCCCAACTGAAAAATGTCGCCCGGCAAGCTTTCAATCGCAAAATCTTCGTTGACAGTCCCGACCATGTGACCACTGGGTTCGACCAGCACCTGGTAGTCCGCCGTGTCGGGGATCGCGCCCCCGCAGGTCACCGCCACGAGCCGTGCGCCAGGCCGCGCGCGCACCACGCCATTAATGCGGTCAAGATGTAGATGCGCACTACGCTTGCCATGCGCAAAACTATATCCATCAGCCAGCGTGGTAAGGACCGTTTCGAATTCTTTACGCGCGAGCGCGCGATACGGATAGGCACTCCGCATCAGGTTAAACAGCTCGCTTGTCCCATAATCACGACACGCCACTTCAGCCACGATTTGCTGCGCCAGGACATCAAGCGCCGCGCCAGCGATTTCAATCGCGTCGATCTCGCCGCGTCGGGTCATGTCGAGCAAGGCCGCGGATTCCACCAGTTCATCGCGTGTTTGCGGAAATAGACGACCCTTGGCGATTGCGCCAAGTCGATGGCCGGACCGTCCGATGCGTTGTAAGAATCCGGCGAGACTTCGCGTCGTACCAATCTGGCACACCAGATCGACTTCGCCGATGTCGATGCCAAGTTCGAGCGACGCCGTGGCGACCAGGGCCTTCAGTTCACCTGCTTTCAACCGCTGTTCGGCGTGCAACCGGAGTTCGCGCGCCATGCTTCCGTGGTGCGAACACACGGCATCGGCGCCAATGCGATCGCTCAGCGCCCTCGCCACCCGTTCGGCCATGCGTCGCGTGTTGACGAACACCAAGGTCGTGCGGTGCGCGCGAATGAGATCCGCGATTCGATCATGATTTTCCCTTGCCGCATCGCCGGAGAACACGGCTTCGAGCGGCGCGCTGGGTAATTCAATCGCGAGATCGCGCGCACGCACATGTCCCTCATCGACGATTTCGAACGCCGGCGCCACATCAGTTGCCGACCCCATCAGAAATTTCGCCATTTCATCCAGCGGCTTTTGCGTCGCCGACAATCCAACGCGCAAGGGCCGCGCGGCGGTGAGCGCCGACAAACGCTCGAGCGTCAGACTTAAATGAGCACCGCGCTTGTTGCCAGCTAGCGCATGAATTTCATCCACGATGACCATGCGCGTGGTCCGCAACATGTCGCGGCCGCTATCACTGGTCAGGAGGATGTAGAGGGATTCTGGCGTGGTAACGAGGATGTGCGGTGGGCGCCGCCGCATGCGGGCGCGCAAGGCCTGTGGCGTATCGCCAGTGCGGACTGCGGTGCGGATATCGGCCGCGCCGTAACCCAGCGCTTGGAGCTGTGCCTCGATGCCGCGGAGCGGTACTTCAAGGTTGCGATTGATGTCGTTGCTCAACGCCTTTAACGGCGACACGTAGACGACCTGGACCCCACTCTCCAGTACCCCATCAACTGCCTGCCGAACTAGGCTATCGATGGCGGTGAGAAACGCAGCGAGCGTTTTGCCCGACCCCGTTGGCGCCGCCACCAAGGTGTGTCGCGCGTGCGCCAAAGCATTCCAAGCGCGCATCTGACACGCAGTCGGCTCCGCAAAGTTCTCATCGAACCAAGCGCTGACTGCCGGGTGAAAGGCGTAATCATTCACGGCCCCAGCGTATCGCGATCGCGAATTAACGACCAGCGCCGACCGCCCAACGAACCCTCGTTGGGTGGCTAGCCCGCACGAGTTCCGGTAAAGTGCGGACGTCTTCTTTTTTGCATTCGCGATCCAAACCCCATGAGAAACTGGATGTTCTTCCGCGCCATGACCTGCTTCGTGGGCGTGATTAGCGCCCTGCCCACCAGGACATGGGCAGTTGACGCGGAAACCTACGGCAATTGGACCGCTAAGTGTGAAGAAGCCCACGATGGCAAAGAAGGCGGTTGCTTCCTCTTACAAAATTTGGTCCTCCGCGACGGCGGACAACGTGTACTGCAAGTAGCGGTTGGTTACGTACCAAATGCCAGTGAGCCCATCGCGCTCCTGAGTCTGCCGCTCGGGATCTCGCTGCCGCCCGGCGTGAGTCTCCGCGTGAGCGATCATGAGCCCGTCCAAATCCCGGTTGAGCGTTGCGAACCCAACGGCTGTCGTGCGGGCTTAAAGCTTAAAGACGATTTGCTCCGCGCCCTGCGTGATAACACGCAGATCACGGTGGTGTTCCATGATGCTCAAAGGCATCCCATTGAAGTGCCTGTGAAGCTCGAGGGTTTCGCGAAAGGGCTGGACGCGCTGCGCGGTAGATCAAGCAAACCTCCCTCGAAGCACTAGCGAAGCGCCGCCAAAAGTACAGGGCTTTCCGCGACACGGGGAGATGCCGCCGTGTTAGGCGGACGTCACGTAGCTACGGCTTAAGGAGCTGCTTCGCTGCCGCCGCAATCGGCAAGTCGGTCAATCCGCAATCGAGTTGTCTTATCGATACCGAAATCCGCGGCGCCGCCAGCCTCGATTTCCAAGGCGTAGCGGACAGGCTGCTGCGCTGAAATAAGGGCGGTCGACAATGGCGTCGTATTCCGGTCGATCTGAATCACGCGTCCCGCCGTGTTTAGAAATAAAATATCGAGCGCGAGCAGGGTATCCTTCATCCACATCGCGACAGCGCGCTCGCTCCCGAAGTCAAACAACATTCCTCGTCCGGGTGCTAAGGTCGTGCGCCCCATCAAGCCCTTGGCGCGCGCCGCTATCGTGACAGCGAGCTCAGCGTCGAGTTTGATTATCAAACCATCCCCGCGTTGCAGGACCACGGAACAAGTGATGACATCGTCACTCGCGTGGCTGAGCGACGCTCCGAAAATCAATAACCATGCGGCGAAGCAGCGCCACCCGGAACGGTTGATGACGAGGCGCCCTTCACTAAATTGACGCGTGGACCTATGCTCACGGCTCAATTGCCGTTTTAAAGAGAGGTTGCCGATGATTCGCCGTTTCATGTTGCTCGTCATGGGTCTGTTACTCGCAATGCCAACCTTGGCTCATGGTCCGTCGCGCCAAAAAGTCGTCAAGGACATCACCATCAACGCGCCGCCGGCCAAG
>JAYUEZ010000185.1:0-15702 GCA_043738965.1 Gammaproteobacteria bacterium | reverse complement strand
CTGCGTTCTATGCCAGTGCCAACCGCATCGCACAGGCGACCGGTCTGAAGCCGGCGCCACAGTACTTGGAAATGTATCGAGCCTCGTCGCCAGCGGCGCAGGCACGAAGCGGTGCGCGTCGTTAACGCGGCACTCTGAAAAAAATCTATGCCGACGGCTGATATAAGGGCGACACGATAGCGCTTTACGATCTTTTCCCGGTGCGATAAGTGTGAGTAGGCCACGGGCCGAGCTGAACGACAAAGTGAATTTCATCGTTGAGCCAGGCTTCGGGACTGTCGTCGACGTAAGGCACCTGATAAAGCCGCACCGGCGACAGCCACTTTTTTGCGCAGTGGCTCGCGCGCTCAATCGCTTCGGTCTCGGTGTCGCATTCTAAAATTTCGATTCTCCCGCGTGTGCCATCTGGCCGCACTACGGTTGCTTCGTAGACTAGCTTATCCATTTTTTCACCTATCACTCGTCGGTTTGGGCGACATCATCCCGCCGATGTAGGATTGCCCGGTCGATTAATTTTTACCGCAAGTCGTCACTTCCGTTCGATCACGACTTCGAGGTATTCGCTCGGCAGTACCAGCGTGCGGTCGCCTGAGCAGTTGCGAATCGTAATCAGCGCCAGCAAATCTTTAGTGAAGGCAGCCTGCTGCCCGACATCGAGCGCGCCGAACGTTTTGTTCATCGGACCGTAGTAGGTGCGGAACACTTCGATCCAATGGGTTGGCGAGCAGTAGCGGAAGTTGAACTCGCGGTTGACTGCGCGGATGTTTCGCGCAGTAGCGCCGAAAAGTTCCTCGAGCCTGGTCTGCGTACCCCATAGCGCCGGTGATTTGATCCCAGGCGCGGGCGGGATGTATTTACCGATGGTCTTGAACACTTGTCCGATGAAACTCTCGGGTGTCCAGTTCGCGAGACCGATCTTGCCGCCGGGCTTGCACACGCGCGCGAGTTCGCGCGCCGCCTGGTCCTGATTCGGGGTGAACATCACGCCGAAGGTCGACAGCACCGCGTCGAATGACGCGTCGGGGAACGGCAGGTTCTCGGCGTCGGCTTCTTGAAACTGGATGGTGTGGCCTTCGGCCTGCGCGCGTGCGCGTCCGGCCTCGAGCAGCGCGGACACATAGTCGGTGGAAGTGACGTTGCACCAACGGCGCGCGGCCGCCAATGTGGCATTGCCGTTGCCGGCCGCGACGTCGAGTACGCGGCTGCCGGCGCGCAGATCGAGCGCTTCGCACAGGTTCTCACCGACGATCTGCAGTGTGGTGCCGACGACAGCATAGTTGCCCATGGACCAAGCGGCCCGCTGACGGGTCTTGATCGCGGTGAGATCGATGGCGGGCGAGGAAGTGGAATCGATGGTGGACATGGTTGTACTCCTGTTGACGTTCGTGAGAATTTTTTCTGTTACCGCGACGTGGCCAATTAACTCGTCGTTAGGTCTACTTTTTAGTTTGCCGTTCGACGTGGCGTTATTTCACTCGGCAGGTTGATACGCGAGGTCCCGCAAAGCGGGACAAAAAGCGGGACAACGCTGCTAGAATCAAATCGACCAGTCACAATGGAGGGTGAAACGCGGTGCAAGATCGGACGCATTCGTTTGGCTACTGGTTGCGACGTCGACGCAAAGCGCTGGACCTCACGCAAGAGGCGCTAGCGCAGCGAGTTTGTTGCTCGACCTTCTCGATTCGAAAGATAGAAGCCGACGAGCGCCATCCGTCGCGAGGGCTCGCCGAACGACTCGCCGTATCGCTCGCCATCCCAGCGGAGGAGCGGCGCGATTTCCTTGCCGCGGCACGTGCGATGTTGACGGCCGATCGTCTACCCCTGGACACGATGCCGGTCGCTGCCGACAAGCGCGCCACCGTGACCGACGCTGTGATCGATTCGGAAACCCGCTCCAACAGCGACACCACACTATTCGTCGGCCGCGATAACGAGTTCGGCTCGTTTGTCGAACTCATCGCCGAGCTCGCCGCCGGTGTCGGCCACACCGTCTTGATCGAAGGTGAGCCGGGGATCGGCAAGAGCCGGCTGATGCGCGAGGTCGCGCGCTATGCGCATGCCCACGGCGTGTCGACGCTCGCGACAAATTGCTATGAGATCGAGCGTGCGATGCCGTACCAGCCCGTGATCGATCTCATCACACGCGCGCTTGGTTGTTTATCGCCCAGTGCGCTCAGCAGTCTGCCGCCCGTGTCGCTCGCCGAACTCGCCGCGTTGGTTCCCGAGGTACGCGAGCGCGTTTCGGATCTGCCGCGGCTGTCGAATGATTTTCCCGAAGTGCGGCAGGCGCGCCTACCGGGTGCGGTGCGGCAGCTACTCGACGCATCGACCGGTGGGCGTCCGTCGATCCTCATGGTGGACGACATTCAGTGGGTCGATGACGCCAGCGCCCAAGTGCTCCATTACCTCGCCCGCCATGCCGCTCTGCGCTCGGTACTCGTGATCTATGCTTATCGCGACGAGGACGTCGATAACGACGAGCGACTCGCACGATTGGTCGAAAGTTTGCGCCGTGAAATCGGAGCGCGCCATATGCCGCTGGCCCGTTTAGAGCCTGCCGATACCGCGAGAATTGTCGCCACATCGAAGCTCGACGCGCCGGGCGTGGCCGCGCGTCTGCATCGCGAAACCGAAGGCAATCCGTTCTTCATGATTTCGATCCTGCATTCCCTGCTCGAGGGCGAAACACAATTGGAACCACGTGACAACGGAGAACCAGGATTGCTCCCGGATGCGTTGCGCGCCGCCGTGCGCGTGCGACTTTCTCACGTGCCCAAGGCGCTGCGTTCGACTCTCGAAATCGCGGCAGTCCTAGGTCGGCGCTTCGACTTCGATATCCTCCTCGACGTGACATGCCAGCCAGAGGGGCAATTGCTCGATGCGGTGGACGCGCTGATCAAGCGCCATTTGCTACATGAGGAACGCGAGGGAGGTCTCTACGATTTCAGCCACGACAAGATTCGCGAGGTCGTCTATCGCGACCTCGGCGGGGCGCGGCGCCGACTACTGCATCAGTCGGTGGCTGAAGCCCTTGAACGTCGTAGCGAAAGCGAACCGCACGAACGTTCAGCTCAGCTGGCCGATCATTTCGAACGGGCGCACCTCTGGTCGAAGGCGCTCCACTATTTAATCTTGGCCGGAGAACATTCGCAGCGGTTATTCGCGATGCGCGACGCGCTGCACTGGCTGGATCGCGCGGTTGCACTCGGCGAGTCGCACCCGGAGGCGCTGCATGAGGGGCAACGTTTCGCGATCTACGGGCAGCGCGGAGTGGCACGCGCACAGGCTGGACAGACGCAAGGCGCGGTAGCCGACATTCGGCGCGTCGTCGACGCGGCGCGCGCTGGCGGCGAACGCGAAAAGACGCGTGACGCGCTGGTCCAGCTCGGTATGGCCTATCGCCGCGCCGATGCGTACGAAGAGGCGACAGCCTGCCTCACCGAAGCGCTGGCGGAATCTCGCGCAATGCACGACGAACGCCGCGCCGCCGACACCCTCTATCACCTAGGGACGGTCGCGTGGAGCACCGGATTGAATGACCAAGCGATCGGATTCCATCAGCAGGCGGTCGAGATCTGCGAGCGCTCGGGATTCGCTGATCTCGTCGCGGTGCAGGCCTATCACGGTCGCGGCGAAGCGTACTTCGCGAACGCGGAGCCCGTGGCTGCGATCACGTGCTATACGCGGTCGCTCAAATTTGCGCGGAGCATCGCCGACAAGAGCTACGAGTCCGAGAACTTGATGATGATCGGGCACGCGTGCGTCGGGACCAAGGGACTCGGTGACTATCCCCGTGCAATCGCGAACTTCGAAGCGGCGCTCGAAATCGCGCGCGCCGCGGACTTGCAATGGCACTTAGGACCAACGCTGCTTGGACTCGATCATGCGCGAGCGTGTACGGGCCACTACGGCGAGGCGTGGACCGGTATGTGCGAGACCCTGCGCTGGCTTGAGAGTCTTAGGCAGCCGCGCTATCAGCTCATTGCCCACGATTTTCTTGGGCATCTTCTGCTCGACCTTAATCTGAACGAACTGGCGATTGAACACCTTGAGCGTGGACTCGCGCTTAGCCGCGATACCGGTATCCTATTCTGGCGCGCCGCGATCGACGCGCACTACGCCGTCGCGCGATCGCGGCTCGGACAGCAGGACGTCGCGTCGGAACTACAGGCCACGCTCGAACAAGCGCGTCGTACGTCGGAGCGATATTTGATGGTCCGGTGTCTCGATGGACTGGCCGAGATTGCGCTCGCGGCGAGCGACGCGCATCGCTGCCGAGCGTACGGCGACGAATTGCTCGCGATAGCCGTGCCGAACGGACTGCGCGAGCTCGAAGCGGTCGCGCGGCGCTGGCGCGGCGTGGCGTTGCTAGCGGAGAAAAGTTACCCCGAGGCGCACGCGGAGTTGTCCCGCGCGGCGACGCTCGCGAAGGAAATCGGCCGCGTGCGCCTTCAGATGGATGCCGAGATTGCGCTTGCCCGTGTACTCGAGGCACAGAGTCAACGCGATGCGGCGCGGCACCACGCCGCTACGGCGCGTGCGATTGCCGAGGCAATCGAGCAGAGCTTGATGGCATCGGAGCTCGATGTTCCGGAGCGTAAACGAGATCTAGCGCCGGCTTTCTACAGCCCTTGCACATAACTCGCGACGTCTTTAACCGCCTGTTCGTCTAACGGCGCGGGATAGAGCTTTGGCATTTTCGCCGAGGGGTTTTCGATCCATTTCACCGTCGCGGCGAGATCAAGGCGCTTGGCAAGGCCGATCAGCGCGGGACCGACACCACCCTCGCCTTTACCCCCATGACAGGCGGCGCAAACGTTGCCAAAAAGTGCCGCGCCTTGTGCGGGATCTGGCGCGTGCGTGCTCGCGACGGCTGCGCTCGGCGCCGCCATTTGCGCTGTCGCTCCCGTGCCACCGAGTGCATAAATCACAATCGTCGGACTGCCGACTATGCCGAACGTAATTCGCGAAACGTTGCCAGAGGTGAGCGCGACGTATTGTTTGTCGTTCCGCATGTAGGTGATCACGCCGCCAGCGTGCGCGCCACCGGTAGCGGCTTTGAACAGCGGTTTGCCGTCGCGGCTATCGAGCGTGAAGAAATTACCGGCCATGTCGCCGGCGAAGATCACGCCACCAGCGGTTGGGGTGATGCCAGATACTTGTGGCCCGGTGGTTTCATATTTCCAGCGCGGCGCGCCGCTATCGGCATCCACCGCAACCACCCAGCCGCGACTTTTGTCTTGGAACTTGAAACTACCGCCGAAATTGAAGGTGCCCGGTTTGTACTGGAATTTTTCGTCCGTGGTCAACGTTGCGCACCAATCCACACTACCCACCACCACTGTTTTGTTGATTTGATCAAAAGCCGGGCCGTTCCATTCAACGCCACCCAAAATCCCGGGACATACTTCGACTGATTTTGTATTGGGGATTGGTTTCGGCGCGGTAATGGTGGTCACTGGCGTCTTGTACGCGCGCTTTAGTGTTTCGCGATTGACGCCATAGAGGTAACCATCCTTACCGCCAAACGCCACCATGCGTTCGCCTTTGCTATTGAAATACAGCATCGGCGCCGCGCCGAGATCGAGATCCTTGCCGTCGTTCGATGACAATTGGTGGTACCACTTGAGTTTGCCGGTCGCCGCATCCAACACCACCATGCTGTTGGTGTAGAGGTTGTCGCCGGGGCGATGCTCGGGCATGAAGTCGGGCGCGGGATTGCCGACCGAGATGAACAATTCGCCGGCCGCCATGTCGAGCGTGTAGGTGGTCCAGGTGCCGCCGCCACCATACCGTGCGCTGGGGGCGTTACGCCACGATTTCGCGCCCGGCTCATCGCCGCGCGGAATGGTATAAAAGCGCCACACTTCGCGCCCAGTTTCCGTATCGAACGCCATCACGCGGCCACGGATCCCCCAGTCGCCACCCGCCGCACCGATGATGACCAACCCTTGGTAAATTTGTGGTGCTGCGGCAAGGAACTCGCCCTGCGCTGGATCTCCGATCTGGAATTGCCATAGGGTTTTGCCGGTCGCGATATCGATAGCGATTAGGCGGTCATCCAGGGTGCCACGAAAGAGTTTGCCGTTGGCGTAGGCGAGGCCACGATTGACCTGTAAAGCGGAGCCACCGGTGTCTTCGGCCACGTAGTGATGGCGCCAGCGCAAGGCGCAATTCGTCGCGTCCACGGCCAAGGTATCGGTCGCGGTCGTGAAATAGAGGACGCCGTCGATCTGCAAGATACCCGTATGAAACGCGCCTACATCGTCGACCTTGAGTCGGCACACTTCGCCCAGTTGGGCGGCGTTCGCCGCATTGATCTGGTTGAGATCGACGTAACGCTGACCATTGACGTTGCCGTTGTAGCTCAACCATTGCGTGTTGCTCGGCGCTGGTGGCGCGGCGGGTTCCGCGGCATAACTACTACTTACCGCCAATAGAACTAAACTCAAGGCTATCGCGCGGGTCATGGTTTCTCCTTCATTTAACCGATCTGGATAGTTTGCGACATGCCGGTTGGGCGGCAATTGAGAGTCCGGATACTAGCATTGACTTGCACATGGATTCGCTTGGCGGCATCGGCGCGCCTAGCTTTGATTGCGCCTGTGTGCGGGTTAGCGCCAGTGGGGCGGCAGAATTGTGCGGATGCGGCTACCATCAATACAATAGTCATGGGCTGCGAGTCCCGTACCCACTTGCACCCTACAATCCACGCTAGCGTGAGCGTTTAAACGAACAAGGAAACCCCGTGAGTACAGAATCCAATCAAGCACTGAAAATTCGCATCTGGAAGTTGCCGCCAAAAAAACGCACCGAGTACCTTTCTGATCTGGACACGGCGCTGCAGTTACCGGTCGGCGCGGAACTGGACGCGGCACTAGCGGAAATTTCCAAACGCGTGCAGCGTGCCGAGACGCAGAGCGACCGGAATAAAAAGCGCAAGGAGTTAGCGGTCAAAGCGGTCGAGGATAAGTTGCGCAAAGATCTGGGACTGTGATGACTACTTGCGGTATGCCCGCGGTCAATTTAAACGCGCGGGGTGAATTGCAAAATGTAACGGAGAGCGTAATCCCTTAGCTCTCCGTTAGCGCGATTGACGCGGCATCCCACCGCTACTGCATCGTTAGCTCAGCTGGCGACGCTGAAATCCGCCGGAGCGTAAAACGGCTCGCTGCCAAGCGCATCCACCGCGGACCAGAAATTGGGACCGGCGTTCAGTTCGCCAACACTCTCTGGGTCGAGCATCATCGCCTGGCGGCGATAATTCCAGCTTTTGGGACACAGTCGCACTGCTTCCTCGAAGTGGTGCTTGGCGCGATCGAGCACGCCCTTGCCATACAGATACCGGCCCAGCCGCACATGCGTCGCCGCCCGCACATCCGCCTCACTCGGGCCCTGCATCCGCCGCTTAACTTCTTTCGCCGACAGTGCATACGGGCTGGCAGCGCCGTTCTTCACCCAATCGCGCAAGGCGTCGATGTAGGTGTTACGCACTGCCGCACCACTGGCCGCCGCCGCCTCTGGAATTTCGAAAGTCTCACGATTCATATGCCGCACCATGTCGCTCGTCCCCGCCGATTCAGCAGGACGTACGATTCGGCCAGCTTCGTCGATCCACACGCCCTGTGGCACATTGACCATGCCGTAGAGTGCGGCCACGACATGCCCTTCATCGATCAAACACGGATAGGTTGGCGGTGACTGGCGAGCCCATAGATCGGGTGCCCACCCCATGAGGCGAGCTAGTACCGCGGGGCGCTCGCGGCAATCCGCGGCGCGAATTTTCGCTTCCACCGCGGGTTTACCCGCCGTATCGAAAGCGACTGCAATGATCTCGAGGCCTTGGTTCCGGAGTTCTTCGTAGATTACCTGCCACACGGACAGATCAAAGCTACAGCCTCAGTAGGAGCCCCAGGAGTACATGAAAACTTTCTTGCCGCGATAGTCGCTAAGCGAATGCAGCTTGCCGTCGAGATCGGGCAGCGTGAAGTTGGGCGCTTCGAGCCCGAACAGCGCATCGCGTCGGGCACTAACGCTTTCGCCGAAGGCCCACGCGTCATGCGCCGGTTCGCGGGTAACGGGCTGGCCGAGGTGGCCAGCAAAAGCCGAAAGATTGATTCGGCCATCAGCGTCGAGCCATTGTTGATCGACGCGAACGCAGGCCGCGTCTTTGCACAGCCCTTCGGTTTCGAGCTTCCAGCCGGTAACGGCGCGCAGTTCCGCGGGGGTGAGCCATAATTGCTCGCCGCTAACCTTCGCACTCGTCACGTCGGTTACCCGATCATCGTAGAGTATGGTTGTCGCACTCATTGCTGCCTTCCTATGCATCACGCGAAATTCGCTTCACTAATCTATCGCGTCAACGTTGCGCTGTGAAGTCCGAGCAGGCCTCGCTCACCGATGGGTTGCGCGCGCAACTGTTTGTGGCGCTTGCCAACTTGGAAGCGGCTGGTGTGGCCGCTGACCGAGCCTTACAGGCGATTGCCAAGGATCCGGACTCCCCACGGCTCGGCCGGCGTGCGAGTGAAGCCGCCACGGTGGTGGCGAGCGGTCGCCCGCTTGCCGAGGCCGGCCTGCAGGCTGGACTTTTCACCGCGTCGGAGGCGGTGCTGATCGGCGCCGCGATGCAGGCCGGGAGCCCGGAACCGATGTATCGCCGGCTGGCCGAAGGATGCGAAGACCGGCACTTTCAGCGGCGGCTGATGCGGAGCCGTCTGGTGTTGCCGGCCGGCATATTGGTGCTTGCGGTGTTCGTCGCGCCACTCGCGGATCTGGTTACTGGCCGCTTACCCGCCGCGCAGTACTTCGCGATCACCGTGGGGTTCTTATTGAAACTCAGTGCCGTGGTGTGGCTGGCGGCGAAGCTGCCACAATGGTTGCGCGATCGGCCGCTCACGAGAAATCGCATTTCGCGTGTCGCGGATTGGATCCTGTTACGCGTTCCCGTGTTCGGCGTCAGACAGCGACGCAAGGCCGCGGCGGCTTATCTTGAAACGCTGGGTCTGCTGCTCGAAGCCGGCCTGCCGGCGGTTACCGCCGTTGTGAGCGCGACCCAAGTCGTCGCTAATTCTGTGCAGCGCGATGAACTCGCCAAAATGCTCCCACACCTTCGCGCCGGTCGCACGCTGGCGACAGCGATGCGCGACCAGTCAAGCTTTGACTCCACTTGCGTGCAATTGGTGAACACCGGTGAGTACGCTGGCCGGCTCCCCGAAATGGTGCTGCGCGTGGCACGCAGCGAACGTGAAATTTCTCGCGCCTTTGAGTCCGAGATTGCGCGGTGGTTGCCGCGGCTAGTGTACCTGTGCGTGGTCATTGGAATGGCGAGTTCGCTACTCGGTTGAGACGTCATAACCCAATCGGACGCAGGTTAAGAAAACTGTTACCGTCCACCAGTTAAAGCGATCTTAATCACGTAAGGAGTTCACCATGGCCAAAGGTCAAAAACGCAGCGGTCGCGAATTAAAGAAACCGAAACAAGTGAAAAAACCGGCGGCGCCGGCGGCATCGCCCTTCGCCGTATCGAGCGGTAATCGCGGTTCTGGCGCGCGCGGCTCGTCCAAATAATTAATGCAGCCTTGATTCGCGCATGAGCATGAGTCAAGGCTGGCGCCTAAGTCGCCGCGTTCGCGGCCACATTCCAGCCAAACGCGAAACTCTTGAGGGTCGCCGCGCCCCCGTCAGATCCGACATCCGCATATTGGTGAAATTCGTATTTTATCTTGCCGAAACATAGCGTGACGTTCTCGCGAAAGAAACTTTCCTCGGCACTGCCCCCGGTGATGATCGATTTGATCAGGACGTCTTCCAAGGTAATTGCGACGTATTTTTGCTGGGCATCCCGCTTGCCAACCATGGGCACGATACTGAGATCGACCTGTTTGATCGGCTTACCCTCGGCGAACGCGGTCATCATCGCGGGACTATCGATGCCGATGGCTTTGATTAACGAGAGTTCATTCATCCGCATGTTGTCGGAGGCGCCTGGCGAGACGCCATGAACACGCTCCAGGCTCCAACTCCACGACAGTACGTCAGACCAACCCTTATGATAATAATTGCGAGATCCGCCGGTGATCCCGTCCAGCTTTACGAACATTTCTACAGCCATGGTATTTCCTTATTTGTGCAGGGCCACTGTATACCAAACCTCGGCATCGGGAAGTGGTCACGCAAGAAATTACGTGCTAGAAACCATTCAGAATACGGTAACTAACGATTGAACGGCATACTCGCGAACCCCCTGCATGCGCTCCGCGATCCGCAGACGATTTTCTTCTGGCCCTATATTGTGAGTGCGCTGGTGGTGGCGGTGAGTTGGCAAATGCTGCGACATCGCTGCACGCTCCGCCGCGCGCTCTCGGAACTCGGCGCGCGAACGGTGTGGATTACGCCCTCGTCGCGCGCGGATGCCCTGTTGTGTGTGGGCTATCTCGCGTTTCTCCACGGACCGATTCTCGCGCTTCAAAACACCACGTTTTTGACCGTGCTCAATGCCGCCGGAAATCTGTTCGAGCGAGTAGTGCCTTCGCCGGTGAGCTGGCATTTACCGCAGTGGCTTGAAGCCTTGTTGGCAACGGCGGTAACGATGGTGGCGATTGATCTGGCGTCGTACCTAGTGCATCGCCTATTGCATCACGTGCGGGCGTTGTGGGCCCTGCATGCGGTGCATCACTCGGCGAGCAGTTTGACCCCGCTAACCACTTACCGCCAACATCCCCTCGAACCCCTGATCTTGAACACGGCGCGTGGACTGGCGGCCGCGCTCGGCCTTAGTCTCTTCCATGCCTTGTTCCCACAACACACGCCAGTGATCACGATTTACGGGCTTGGCGCCGGCTTTTTTATCTACATGTTCACCGTGAACTTGCATCACGCACCGGTACCGGTGCGGTACCCGCGATGGCTACGGGTGCTGTTCATCAGCCCGCACATTCATCATCTGCATCACAGTGCGTCGCCACGTCACGCCGATTGCAATTTCGGTGTGGTGTTTGCGGTGTGGGATCGCCTGTTTGGAACTTATGTCGATGAGCCAGCGCTCGCCGGTTTGACCTTTGGTTTGGCGAGTGGCGATCGGTATGCGCATTCAGTCCGTCGCTGCCTGTGGCAACCGGTGGCGGACTGGGCCGCGCCGCGCACGATTCTACCAACCGCCGCCACCGCCCGAACTTTGTCGTGATACCGGCGGGTCGTTTTTGATTTCTGACCACATGCCGCCTTGTTGCTGACAACTCGCCTTTTGTTCGGTCCCGGAACTGCCGGTGACGGCGAGTTCCTGGCTGCCTTTGGTACATTGCCCGTGCACGTCTTCCGCCTGGGTTAGGGGTGCACCGAACGCGCTACACGCGAACACCACGCCAATAAGTTTCCGTTTCATCTCTAATTTCTCCTTGGGTTTAGCCAGCAACTAACTTCGTCAGGTCCGCGATGATTTCGTCCGAGTGACGTGAGGTATCGACGCTTAAATAGGTCTTGCGGATTATTCCTTTGGGGTCGATCAAAAAGGTATACCGCTTCGCAAATTTTACGAGCTTGAAGTCCGTGATCGCGCCATACGCTCGCGCGACCTCGGCCTGATCATCCGCGAGCAAGGGGAATGGCAGGTGATATTTTTGCGCGAATGCGAACTGTGCCGCCGTATCGTCCACGCTGACGCCGATGACCTGCGCGCCCAGATGCGTTAATTTTGCCAAGTCATCGCGAAAGCGACACGCCTCTTGCGTGCAGCCGGGCGTATCGGCCTTGGGATAGAAATAGAGGACGACCCAGCGCCCACGAAAATCCGCGAGTTTGACGGTTTTGCCATTTTGATCCGCCAATGCAAATTCCGCGGCCTTGGCGCCGGCTTCGGGAACATCGGCCGCGGCAATTGTCGGTATCCACAATAGCAGCGCCAGGGCGAGATTCAGGCCGCGGGTGAGTCGGTTCATAAGCCTAAGCTCCTAGTCGGAAGGTTCGCGAGTTGCCGATGATTGTAGCGCCGAGTAGGGCGCTTAAGCGCATTGCGCATAAAGCGCGATTGGGCGCACGATCCGTGCTCGGTTACCTGGGTGGGTGCAGGCCCGCGTTCATTTTGATAGCCAACAGCGAGATTGCTCATGATTGTGGAACAGATCTGGACCGGCAACGCCTATCGCAATTTCAATTATCTGATCGTGAGCCCGAGCTCCGGCGAAGCCTTGGCCATCGATCCGCTCGATCATCAAAAATGCCTGGACCTCGCCAAGCGCAAGGGCTGGCAAATCACCCAGGTTCTGAACACCCACGAACACCACGACCACACCGGCGGCAACGCCGCCGTGGTGGCGGCTACTGGCGCCAAATTGCTTGCGCATGCCAACGCAAAAGACGCGATCCCTGGCTTGGATCGTGGTCTCAAGGCGGGTGATGTGATCAAGATCGGCCGTGATGTCGAACTCGAGGCCCTAGACACGCCCGGCCACACCCTGAGCCATGTATGCCTGTTATCGCGTACCGCGACGCCAGCCCTGTTTTGCGGCGATACGCTATTCAATGCGGGTGCCGGGAACTGTCATCACGGCGGCCATCCCGCGCAACTGTATGACACATTCGCGGCGCAATTGAGCAAGTTGCCCGATCACACCTTGATATATCCGGGACATGACTACCTCGCGAATAACCTCAGCTTCACGCTCGATCGCGAGCCCGACAATGCGCGCGCGCCGCAATTACTGGCGCAGGTCAAAACTCAGGATCCCAGTGCGCCGCTGGTTTCGACCATGGCGCTGGAAAAGGAAATCAACACTTTTTTTAGATTGCAGAGCCCAAGCGTGATCGCCAAGCTCCGCGACGCCTTTCCGGATCTGCCGGAAGACCCGGAGCCTAAGCTCGTATTTTTGAAGCTTCGAGAATTGCGCAACAGCTGGTAAGTCATTAAGCACGACGCCGCTGTGTTATTCCATTCAACTTAAACTCACCCGGAGATCCGGACCCATGGCGTATGAAACCATCACGGTGACTCACGACGGCGCGACCGATTGGTTGTGTTTGAACCGTCCTGAACGACTCAACACCATCAATCCCCGCATGTGCGATGAGTTGCAAGACTACTTCGGCGGCTTGCAG
The DNA here is from genome assembly GCA_043738965.1 of Gammaproteobacteria bacterium. Lineage (GTDB taxonomy): Bacteria > Pseudomonadota > Gammaproteobacteria > CAIKBL01. The sequence goes on along the minus strand of JAYUEZ010000185.1, from coordinate 2,613 downwards.
AATCACCACGCGACGCGCGTAGTGATACTGCGCGGCGCCGGGCGCGCGTTTTGTGCGGGCTATGATCTAAAGGACGCGGATCGCGTCAGCGCCGGCCCCATCATTGGTATGAATGTGCAGCGCCAAGTTAGTGAAGTATTCATGCGCATGCGGCGCTGTCCGCAACCGATCATTTGCCTAGCGCATGGCGCAACCACCGGTGGCGGCTTCGCGTTCGCGCTGGCGAGCGACGTTCGGATCGTGGCGCGCGACGTGCGGATGAATGTGGCGATGATTAAAGTCGGACTAACCGGCTGCGATGTCGGGATCAGTTATTTTCTGCCGCGCGCGGTGGGACAATCGATTGCCGCGGAACTGATGATGACGGGCCGCTTCATCGGCGCCGAGCGCGCGCTGGCGGTGGGATTGGTGTCGGAAGTGGTTGACCTCGACGGACTCGAAGCCGCTGGCCGCGCGCTGGCGGACGACATGCTGATGACCTCGCCGATGGGCCTGCGGCTGACCAAGGAAGGTTTACGCCTCGCCGTCGATGCGCCGAGCCTAGAAGCCGCGGCCGCGCTCGAAGATCGTGGCCAGATCCTGTGTGCGAGCGCAGGGTTTTTCGAAGAAGGCATTGCCGCGTTCCGCGAAGGGCGCGCGCCAAATTATGCCGACGAATTGTGACGCTTATCTCATCAAACTTTTTATTAATCAACCCGCAGGATAATTCATCGTGGACCTTCAACTTAAAGATAAATCGGTAATTGTCACTGGCGCGGGCTCGAACATCGGGCGCGCCATCACACTCGGCTTCGCGCGCGAAGGAGCCAAGATCACACTCGCCGATATCGACACCAAACAGGCCGAAGCGGTTGCCACCCAAGCGCGCGCCATCGGTGCGCCGAGCACGGAAGTCGTGCGCTGCGATGTGACGCAACTTGATCAGGTCCAGGCGATGTTCAAGCGCGCTGTCGAACGCCACGGCACGGTCGATGTGCTCGTCAATAACGTCGGTTGGGATCAGCTCATGTTCTTTACGCAAACCACGCCGGAGCTTTGGCAGAAGATTATTCAGATCAATTTTGTTGGCATGTTGAATTGCACGCACACCGCGCTCGGGATCATGGCGCCGAAGAATAGCGGCGCTATTGTCTCGATTAGCTCGGACGCCAGTCGTCAGGGCGAACCACGCGAGGCGGTTTACGGCGGCATGAAGGCAGGCATCAACAGCTTCATGAAAACGATTGCTAAGGAAAATGGCCGCAATGGGATCCGCTGCAATGTGGTGTGCCCCGGAGTCACGATTCCGGAAGACGATGAAGAGGTCGGCGCCAACAGCATGTGGGTCAACAAAGACACCATGTTCACGGCCGAGCAGTTGGCCGCGATCGCCAAAGCCCTGCCGCTGAAAAAAGTCGGTCGTCCGCGCGACATCGCCAACGCGGTGGTATTTCTTGCCTCCGACGCAGTTGCCGGGCACGTCACCGGCCAGGTGTTAAGTGTCAGCGGCGGCTACAGCATGGTGGGATGAGCGCCACCTCGATGCCAAATTTGATCAGTGCCCTAAGTTTCGTTGCAAAATCCTAGGAGAGTTTATTCATGAGCACGTATGAAGACATTATTTTGACCCGTGAAGGCCGCACCGCCACGGTGTGTATCAACCGACCCAAAAAGTACAACGCCTTTCGCCCGCGCACAGTCGTCGAATTGCTCGATGCATTTTTGAAAGTCGGTTGGGATAAGGACATTGGTTCGATTGTATTAACCGGCGCTGGCGAGAAAGCCTTTTGCACCGGCGGCGATCAATCTGATCACGCTGGCGGACAGTATGGCGATAACGATGCGCGTGGCACGGTCGGCATGCCGATCGAAGAATTCCATTCGGTGCTCCGCGATGTGCCGAAGCCGGTGATCGCGAAAGTTCGAGGCTTTGCGATCGGTGGCGGCAATGTGCTCGCTACTTTGTGCGATTTAACCATCGCTGCCGAGAACGCGGTGTTTGGCCAGGTGGGACCCAAGATGGGCTCGGTCGATCCCGGCTTTGGTACGGCCTATCTTGCACGGGTGGTGGGAGAGAAGAAGGCACGAGAAATTTGGTATATGTGTAAGCGCTATTCGGCGGCGGAAGCGCTGGCGATGGGTCTCGTCAATGCGGTGGTGCCGGACGATCGTCTGGACGCCGAAGTCACGGCCTGGTGCGATGAACTCAACAAGCGCAGCCCCACGGCGATTGCGCTCGCCAAAAAGAGCTTCAACGCCGATACCGAATCCATTCGCGGCATGGGCGGTGTGGCGATGCAAGCGCTGCGGCTCTATTACAACACTGAAGAGTCGCAGGAAGGCGTGAAGGCGCTCAATGAAAAGCGCGAGCCGGACTTCATGAAGTATTACAAATAGGAGATAAACCCCATGAAAATTCGTATCGAATATTGCATGCAGTGAAACTACGAGCCCGCTGCTCTCCGTGCGAGAGCCAGATTGCAAAGCCACGGCACACATGAAATTGAACTGGTACCGGGATCTGGTGGGGTGTTTGAAGTGAGTGTTGATGGCGTAGCGCGTTTCTCGAAGCGAGCGATTGGGCGCTTTCCAACTGAGCCAGAGATCGATTCTTGGGTTAAGACTTAGTGTCGG
>JAYUEZ010000184.1:0-2226 GCA_043738965.1 Gammaproteobacteria bacterium | reverse complement strand
CTGACGCCGAAAATGAAACCCTCGTCGCGCGCATGTTAGAGGACGGATCACTGCTCCGTCTCAACCCACAGACCCACCCCAACTGCTTTCTACATCGTTCTGCCCCCAACGACGTGGCGCGTGTCGAACACCTGACGTTCGTGTGCACCGCCACTGAGGAAGATGCGGGGCAGAATAACAATTGGATGGCTCCCGCCGAGGCGCATCGCTTGGTCGACGATCTGTATGCCGGGTGCATGCGTGGCCGCACCCTGTATGTGATCCCGTACTTGATGGGACCCTATGGCTCACCGTATTCGCGCGCCGGCGTCGAAATCACGGATAGCGCGTATGTGGTCGCGAACATGCGAATCATGGCGCGTATCGGTACCCGCGCCTTGGCTCATATCGAAGCGGGTAACTCATTCGTTCGCGGACTGCATTCAGTCGGCGATTTAAATCCTGATCGTCGCTACATCATGCATTTTCCAGAAGAGCTCCTGATCAAGAGTATCGGCTCTGGCTACGGCGGCAACGCGCTGCTCGGCAAAAAGTGCCACGCCTTGCGAATTGCGAGCTGGCAAGCGCGTACCGAAGGGTGGTTGGCTGAGCATATGTTAATTCTGGGTCTCGAAGATCCGAGGGGAAACATCACGTATGTGGCGGCCGCATTTCCATCGGCGTGCGGTAAAACCAACCTCGCGATGCTTGTTCCACCGGCCGCCCTTCCGGGGTGGAAGGTCTGGACCGTGGGTGACGACATCGCGTGGTTGCACCTCGGCGAAGACGGTCAGTTATGGGCGATTAATCCGGAAGCCGGCTTCTTCGGCGTCGCCCCCGGGACGAGTTCGAAAACGAATCCGAATTGCATGGGAACACTGGGCCGCAACGCGATTTATACCAATGTCGCGCTGTCTCCCGATCAACAGCCATGGTGGGAAGGTATTGATGGACCCCAACCAGCCGGCCTGATCGATTGGCAAGGGCGCGCCTACGATCCGAAGCTTGGACCCGCCGCCCACCCGAATTCACGATTCACGGTCGCTGCTAACCAGTGCCCCAGTTATTCGATACAAGCCAACGCACCGGCAGGCGTGCCGATTTCGGCCATTATTTTCGGTGGTCGTCGTTCGACCGTCGCGCCGCTGGTGTATCAAGCGCTTGATTGGGAACATGGCGTTTTTGCGGGCGCCGCGATGGCGTCCGAAACCACCGCCGCGGCGGTTGGACAAGTTGGTCAAGTGCGTCGTGATCCGATGGCCATGAAGCCGTTCTGCGGCTACAACTTTGCTGATTACTGGAGCCATTGGCTGGGCTTCGGCCAGCGATCCAGCAAGTTGCCAAAGATATTCCACGTGAATTGGTTTCGCAAAGACCCCGATGGCCGATTCCTGTGGCCTGGATACGGCGACAACATGCGAGTCCTGAAGTGGATGGTTGAACGCTGCCAGGGCCCGATTGGCGCCATACGCACACCCATTGGTTACGTGCCACGCACCGAGGATATTGATGTCGCGGGTTTAGATATCTCGCGAGCGTCCCTGGAAGCTCTGCTCGCCATCGATCCGACGATATGGGCGCGTGAAGTCGATGACATTGGCACATACTTCGCGAGCTTTGGCGCGCGCTTGCCCGCGGCGTTAGCGGCGCAGGTCGAACGCATCAAAAGCGAATTAGCGCGGCAGCTCGCCGCCTAAGGAGCGCCGGAAACATTCACGTCGGAACGCCGCGCGAGGCGGCGTTCCGACGTGAATTATTTCTCGACCTTGTCGCTGTCCGGATTTAATAACCCGCCAGTGCGAAAGAAACTTTCTTGCATACGTTGCCACAACTCTAGATTGCGTTTGGCGACGTCGGTAAACGCGCTCGGTAGCGGCGCCAGGTTGAGCGCGCTGGTGACTTGCGATTGCAAACGCTTTTGCTGCTGATAAAACAGATTCACGCTGTTACGCAGGAAATCACCGGCTAGTGCGTTGACCGAGTTGCCGTAGAACCCGATCATCTGCTGCAACACATCGGTCGACAAAATCGGCTCGCTACCTTCTTCTTGTTCTACGATGATTTGCAGCAAGATATTGCGCGTGATGTCTTCGCCGGATTTTTTGTCGATCACACAGAACCTTACGTCGTCTAGCACTAACTTGCGGACGTCGTGCAAGGTGACATATTTGCTTTCGCTCGTGTCGTACAGGCGGCGGTTCGGATATTTCTTGATTACTCGCTTGGCGTGCTCGGTCATGCGTCTAG
>JAYUEZ010000183.1:0-5896 GCA_043738965.1 Gammaproteobacteria bacterium | reverse complement strand
CACGACCGCGAACTTCAGAGGCGCTATTGGAGATCCCTGGTGTCGGTCAAGCCAAGCTTGCGCGGTATGGAGAAGAGTTTTTAGCGGTGATAGCGCGGGCTGGCGAATAACGGGCACGATTTTCCGTACGTTGTCCCGATAAAAACGACCGGCTATAGTCAAATCAAGTGCATGAATCGCGAATTCATTTTTATCCACCGCTTTTGTTCCGCTGTAACGGGACAAAGATGCCGGCTATTTCAAAGTTAGGCCGCTTATATACCCCCCGTGGCAACTCGCCGCCCAAGAAACCCAAGCAAGTCCGACAGGGACGCAATGCTCCTCTCGTTCGCGCTGTGGGCAGAGTTCGGATTGAAGCAAAATATCGACAACGTCCTGGAGTTGAGGCGAGTCGACCCAAAGGAAATTAAAAACCCAGCTCTAAACTTTGTTCTTCCACGAGCAATGGACAACGTCGTCGAACGGTCAGTACTTGAGGTTTGCCAGGCTTGGGAACTACTAAACAAAAAGCTCAAGGAGCTGGGTCTCCGCACGATCGGCACGACGAACCGGGACTACCAGCATCTCAAGCGAATCCGTAACAAACTCGTTGCGCATCGAATAGAGAATCTCGTTGTAACCCATCGTTATTTAAGCTGGTACCGCAGGACGTACGGAGATTTCGAATCGGTCCTTGGATTGGTGAAAAGAGTTGCCCAGCGAGTGGCCATTCGAATAAATGACTTAGAAAGGAAGGGCCACTTGTGGTCAGAATCCATAACAGCTGGTTCACCTGCCCAAGTAAGGCAGTCCGATCTCAGGGCTCTGATTAATGCAGCAAAAGCTCATGGCATCAACTAAGCGGCCTAAGCCAATGGAGCGGACACCTCCGTGCCGCTCATCGGCGCGTTAGACGTCATTCATCGAGCCTCCGAGTGAAGCGACGAATCATCGTGTGCTAGGTTTAAATTTATGGCCATCTCAGTAATAGATACTCTGGAACTCCCGATCGAAGATCGGATCCGACTTGTTGCGGAAATCTGGGAGAGCATCGCGGAGACGCCGGATGCCATCCAACTGACTGAAGAAACCCGCCAGCTACTCGCTCGGCGATTCGAAGCGCACCGAGCAAACCCGACGGCAGGATCGCCTTGGTCTGAGGTAAAGAAGCGTCTTCTGGCCAAATGAATCGGCGGCTCATCGTTGATTCGGGAGCTGAGCTCGATATCGGCGACGGATTCCGATGGTACGAAGCGCGCCGACCAGGACTCGGAGAGCGATTTTTGGACGAACTAGATGCGGCGTTCCAGCGGGTAGTTGAGAATCCGGCGGCTTATCAGCAAGTCGTATCCGAAGTTCGAAGAGCGGTTGTCCGCATCTATCCCTATTTGGTGTTCTTTACGTTCGATCTCGAAGCCGTCCACATCTCGGCCTAAGCATCGCGTCGGCGGCCTATTGCGAAGATTTTTTCAAAGGGGAAGATGCGGGTTTCCCCATTCCAACAGGTGACGCCAGTGTCGTGCCGCCGAATTCGAAACTGACGCGCGTTTTCAACGACGGTTGTATCGTCACTGAGGGTGTCGCGGCCGGTATCGACGGCTGGATGTATTTCTCCGATGTCACTATCACGTCGATGTGCAACGACGCATGTGCGATTTATCGTCTTGATCCCAACGGCAAGGTGTCGCGGATCCTCATTGATGGCGATAAACCCAATGGTGTTCTGGTCTCGCCCGATCAGAAAACACTCTATGTGGTGTCGAACGACAACGGGCGGTTCGATAAACTAAAAAATAACGTCCGCCACATGGCTCGCAGTGGCAAGCGCTAACAACTGTGCAGGGGGTGAAAGAAATTCCAAGGTAACGTGATTGGCGCGAGCGGTACGCACGCATTCGATTAAGAACGCCAAGCCAGCACTATCGCAATGAGTAGTCTCCGCTAAATCGAGCACAAGCTTGGCGCCCGACTTGAAGCGCGCGGCGATGCTCACCCACAAGGCATTGACGGTGTCGAAGCTGAGTTCGCCGGCGATTCGGCATGGGTCTCCATCATCGCGGACGAGCGTCGCCATGGTCACAAGGCCTAACCGCCCGCGTTGTGCTGGGCGAGCTGCGCGATGAGCCCGTCCATGCCGAGCTTGCCGATGTCACTGGCGAAACCTGCACGGTACGAGATAACGAGACTCACGCCATTCAAGCTCACGTCCGTCCCTTTCCAATCAGTTCCCTGCTGAAAAACTTCGTAATCTATTTGCACCGGCGGCGCACCGTTCTCGCGCAGCACTTCGGTTCGAATCCGTACCGTATCCGGTCCTAACGAACGCGCCGCGAGGTAATTGATCTTGGCATTTCGGTATGAGACGACGGCTCGGGCGTAGGCGCGCACCAACAGGGTCTTGAATTCAGCGGCGAAATGCTCGCGTTGCTCGGGTGTGGCTTCGCGCCAGTAACGACCGAGCGCCCGTTGCGACATCCGTTTGAAATCGAAATGTGGAATCACGATTTCTTCCGCGATCGCATGCAGGCGTTTAGAATCTTTTTCGATGCCATCACCCTCGGCCCGCAACCGCATGAACAAGGCATCCGCGGTGTCGCGCACCACGGCTTGTGCCGCGCTCGCTGCATCGTCGCTCATGCACGGCGTAACGCTTGCGCAGAGGAGCAGAAAGGTCCACGTCAGCGTGGCGCTAGTGCGGGAGATTGAATGGGTGCTTCGGAATTCGGGGTTCATTTGGTTGGCTCACTTCCCTTGGCAGTCTTGGAATATAAAAATTCCTGCAATGCTCGTTCTAACACCAGCGCGGACTGCGTTAACTTGATTTCGGCGCCGTCGGCCAAGTAGGTGTCCGCGCCACCGGGGTCAAGTCCAATGTATTGTTCGCCAAGTAAACCGGCGGTGAATACGCTCGCGGAAGAGTCAGTGGGAATTGTTTTGTAAGCGTCGTCAAGGCGCATTTCAACCACGGCTTGAAAACGCTTCGGGTCGTAATGAATCCCGCTTACGCGTCCGATTAAAACGCCACCCATTTTCACGGCTGCGCGCGCTTGGAGACTCCCAATGTTCTCGAAGTAGGCCGTGACTTTGTAGCCATGGGTGGTACTCACCGCATTCAAGTTCGCGACCCTGAACGACAACATCACTAACGCCGCGATCCCTAGGCATACGAATAAGCCCACGCCAATTTCTACCGTACGGGTGATCTTCATACGCAGTTGCTCTCTCAGTTAAACATGAGACCGGTCAAGACAAAATCGAGGCCTAACACCGCCAAGGACGAATTGACCACGGTGCGGGTGGTCGCCGCGGCAACACCTTCCGAGGTCGGGACTGCATCGTAGCCTTCGAAGAGCGCGATCCAAGTAACAACAAGGCCAAAAATAGTGCTCTTAACGACCACGCCATTGCCGATATCGGCGCCGAGCGCGACATGTGATTGCATTTGCGACCAGAACGCCCCGTCATCCACGCCGAGCAAACCAACACCACATAAATAGCCGCCAATAATGCCGACGGCGGTAAAGATGGCCGCGAGCAGTGGCAGGGCGCAGAAACCGGCCACGAAACGCGGCGCGATCACCCGACTCAAGGGATCGATCGCCATCATTTCCAACGCCGAGAGTTGTTCGGTTGCGCGCATCAACCCGATTTCGGCGGTCAGCGCCGATCCCGCGCGGCCGGCGAAGAGGAGTGCGGCGAGCACAGGGCCAAGTTCGCGCGTGAGGGATTTGGCGACCACCACACCCAGCGATTCCGCGGCGCCAAAGGTCACCAAGGTGTTATAGCCTTGCAGCGCCAGCACCATGCCAACAAAGGCCCCTGAGACCACGATGATTACGAGCGAGCGCACGCCGATTGCCCACAGCTGAGCCAGTACCAAATCCAGGCGCGGGAGCAAGGTGCCGAGTCGCGCCACCACCGCGCAGAAAAATAAGCTGCCGCGTCCCAGCCGTTCGAAACTGGCAAGACTGGTCCGGCCAAGTGACGCGAGAAGTTCGGTCATGTCAGCGTCGGCTCGAGCAAATCGTCCAAGTAAGCCGCGCCGGGATAATGAAACGGCATGGGACCATCGGGGTTGCCGTGCATGAATTGCTGAACCCCGGCGTCCTTTGATGCGAGGAGCTCTGGGCCGGAGCCATGGCCGACGACCTTGCCACCGGCAATCAAATACATCTGATCCGCGATGCTGGCGGTTTCGGTGACGTCATGCGACACGATGATGCTGGTTAATCCCAGCGTTTCGTTTAACTCGCGGATCAAGCGCACTAGGATCCCCATCGAGATCGGATCCTGACCAGCGAACGGCTCGTCATACATGATCATTTCAGGATCGAGCACGATGGCGCGCGCGAGCGCGATTCGGCGCGCCATACCGCCCGATAACTCGCGCGGAAACAAATGCCGCGCCGCGCGTAGGCCGACGACCTCAAGCTTCATCAACACCACGCTACGGATCATCGATTCGGAGAGCGTGGTGTGTTCGCGGAGCGGAAACGCCACGTTGTCGAACACATCGAGATCAGTTAACAGCGCCCCGCTTTGAAAGAGCATGCCCATGCGTTTGCGGGCGGCGTAGAGCGCAGGGGTCGACAAGGTGTTGACGTCGCGTCCAAAGACCATGACTTGGCCACTTGCGGGTGTCAGTTGGCCACCGATTAAACGCAACAGTGTGGTCTTGCCACCCCCGCTGGGTCCCAAGATTGCGGTGATTTTGCCGCGCGGAATTTCCAGATCAATGGCTTCAAAAATCGCCCGGGCGCCGCGCGCGTACGAGACGCCACGAATTTGCACTAACGCTTCCGTGCTCAAGGATCGACTCCCATCATGGTGATTGTGCAATTCGAATTGGCGGTTTAAGCCTTGAATTGTACTCGGAATGACTCCATCTAGGCGCATAGTGATCGCCGCCTTCCGGGGCGGATGGTGAGTTCACGATCTTAAGGCTTCCTGATTCAGGCTAATGCCGCACGGCGCGCGAGGAATACTATTTAACCATGCGTTTTATTGATTACTACCAGGTGATGGGCGTCGCTGAAAATGCTTCCGCCGACGAGGTGAAAAAAGCGTATCGGCGGCTAGCGCGCAAATATCATCCCGATGTGAGCAAGGAAAAGGATGCCGAAAACAAATTCAAAGCACTCGGCGAGGCTTACGAAGTGTTGAAGGATTCGACCAAGCGTGCGGAGTACGACGAGTTGCGACGTTATGGCGCGGGCCCTACGGAAGACTTTACGCCGCCGCCAGGTTGGGCGCGTGGTCGAGCCGCTGGTGCGTCCGACCATGCGCCACACGAGGCTCGCGAATTCAGCGATTTTTTTGAAGCGATCTTTGGTCGAGAGCATGCCGCCGGTGGTGGTGGCTTCGCGATGGCCGGGCGCGATGTTCACCATCGTCTGTCGATTACGCTCGAAGAAGCGCAGCACGGTGCGACGCGCACTCTCACTCTGCAAGCGGACGAGCGTAACGCGCAGGGCGTCCCGGTCGCGCCAAAAATCTTGAAAGTCACGGTGCCGAAAGGGATCCGCGCGGGTCAGGAAATTCGCCTCAAGGGGCAGGGCCATCCGGGGTTGAACGGTGCGCCAAACGGCGATCTCTATCTTGAGATCGCTTTCGCGCCCCATCGCCTATTTACCGTCGAGGGACGCGATCTATCATTGGTGCTACCGACCGCGCCGTGGGAGCTGGTACTTGGCGCGGTGGTCACCGCGCCAACGCTCGACGGCGCGGTCAAGCTCACCATTCCACCCAATAGCAAGGCGCTGCAAAAGCTCCGCATTGCGGGCAAGGGATTGAATGGCGATCCGCCGGGCGATCTTTACGTGATATTGCAGGTGGTCGTGCCCACCGTCAGCACTGATCACGATCGCGCGTTATTTCGCGCCCTTGCCGATGGACTGCAATTTAATCCGCGCGCCGC
>JAYUEZ010000182.1:0-2231 GCA_043738965.1 Gammaproteobacteria bacterium | reverse complement strand
GCGTCATCGCATTCTTGATGCGCGTATTGGCGAAGGTGCCGCGCATCATGATTTCGTGATTACCGCGGCGCGAGCCGTAGGAATTGAAATCCTGCTTTTGCACGCCGTGTTCGCCGAGATATTTACCGGCGGGAGAATCCTTCTTGATGTCGCCGGCGGGCGAGATGTGATCGGTTGTGATCGAATCTCCGAGCACCGCTAGCACGCGTGCGCCGTTGATGGGTTTGATGCCTGGCGGCGTCTTGCTCATACCGACGAAATACGGCGGGTTTTGCACGTAAGTGCTCTTGGCATCCCAGCTATAGGTTTCGGATTTAGTGACTTTGATCGATTGCCAACGCGCGTCGCCCTTGAACACATCGGCATAAGTCGCCTTGAAGAGATCGGCGTTCACCGCTTTGGCGACGGCGGTTTGGATTTCCTGCGAACTCGGCCAGAGGTCTTTCAAGAACACGTCCTTGCCGTCTTTTCCTTGGCCGAGGGGCTCGCGGGTCAGATCGAGATCAGTGCTACCGGCGAGCGCATAGGCCACGACCAACGGCGGCGACGCGAGATAGTTCATGCGCACGTCTTGATGCACACGGCCTTCAAAGTTGCGATTACCAGACAGGACCGCCGACACGCTCAGCTTGTTGTCGACGATGGCTTTGCCGATCGACTCATTGAGCGGGCCCGAGTTACCAATACAAGTCGTGCAGCCGTAGCCGACGACATTGAAGCCCAGTGCTTCGAGATCGCCCAGCAAGCCGGCTTTTTTTAGATATTCAGTGACGACCTTCGAGCCCGGCGCCAACGAGGTCTTGACCCACGGTTGGGTTTTTAAGCCCAACGCGACGGCTTTCCGCGCCAGCAATCCGGCGCCAATCAGCACCGAGGGATTCGAGGTGTTGGTACACGACGTAATTGCCGCGATGACCACCGCGCCGTCTTTCAGCGCAAAAGTGTTACCGGCATCGGTCACCGCCGCGGCACCCGCGCTTGGGCGCATCTTCTGCTCGGCTTCGAAGGCCGTGCGGTAATTGGCTTTGACATCCGATAACAGCACGCGATCCTGTGGTCGCTTGGGACCCGCCAGCGACGGTTTAATCGTGCTCAGATCAACGTGCAGCACATCGGTGTATTCGGCTTCTGGCGAGTCCGGCGTCCACCACAGGCCTTGCACTTCCGCGTAGGCTTTGACGATGGCGATCTGCGTTTCGCTGCGGCCGGTCAGGCGTAGATAGTTCAAGGTTTCTTCGTCGATCGGGAAGATGCCGCAGGTCGCGCCGTACTCGGGCGCCATATTCGCGATGGTTGAGCGATCCGCGCTCGCCAAATTCGCGAGTCCGGGGCCGAAGAACTCGACGAACTTCTCGACCACGCCGCGCTTGCGCAGCAGCTCGGTCACGGTTAACACCAAATCGGTAGCGGTCGCGCCTTCGGCGAGTTTGCCCGTGACGCGCACGCCGATCACTTCCGGAATCAACATCGATGAGGGCTGTCCGAGCATGGCCGCTTCGGCTTCGATGCCACCGACGCCCCAACCAAGGACGCCGATGCCGTTCACCATCGTCGTGTGTGAGTCGGTGCCGAAGCACGAGTCGGGATACAGCAGGCCGTCTTTCTCGAATACCACGCGGGCCAGGAATTCGATATTGACCTGATGCACGATGCCGGTATCGGGCGGCACCGCCTTGAAATTCTGCAACGCTTCTTGCCCCCAGCGCAGGAAGCCGTAGCGTTCTTGATTGCGTTCAAATTCGACTTTGGCGTTTTTATCGAGCGCATCTGGCGTGCCGTAGTAGTCGACCATCACCGAGTGATCGATGACGAGTTCGACGGGGCACAGCGGATTGACCTGCGAGGCTTGGCCGCCGAGCTGCTTGATCGCATCGCGCATCGCGGCCAAGTCGACCACGCAGGGCACCCCGGTGAAATCCTGCAGAATGACGCGCGCGGGTGTGAAATTAATATCCTTCGCCGGGACTTTTTTCAGGTCCGCGCCGGCCAGGATTTCGATATCCGCTTTAGTGGTGTTCGCACCGTCCTCGTGCCGCAATAAATTCTCGAGCAGAATCTTGTAGGAGTAGGGGAGGCGCGCGAGCTTAAAGCGGCCTTCGAGCGCTTTCAGACTGAAATAGTGATAATCCTTGGCGCCGACCTTAAGCGTGGTCCGGGCATTGAAGCTATTGGTCATCGGAACTCCGTTAATGATCTTAAGGATAAGAGGCGCCGCATTATCGGCAATCTTG
>JAYUEZ010000181.1:0-5908 GCA_043738965.1 Gammaproteobacteria bacterium | reverse complement strand
CGCGCCGCGCTTGGGATACCTTAGGTTGTCGGTCGCGCGGCGTCAGTCATTTGCCTGCGCCGGGCGCTCGTGGCTGCACTATCAACCGCTAGCGAATCGTCATCCACCTGACCCATCAGCACCACGCCGTAAATGTCGTGTGCGCGCGCCGCCGTTTCCCAGCGTTCAAGCACATCACGGCATACACGCGCTGGATCGCGTTCGAGCGGACTGCCGTAACCACCACCGCCAGCATCGAAGCCCTGCACCCATTCGCCCGGTTCTAGTCGACATTCGACCACGCCAGGCAGTTTTTCCGAACTGCCGTCCCGCTTCAGCTTGTAAGTCGCCGCAGGTGGTCCCGCGTGCCCGCCGCGCACGCCCTGCGGCGGGTTAACTTGACCATCGCACGAGATCACCACCGTCATCGGATCATGGCGTGGTCCGTAGACCAACTCCGAGCCGGGCGCTCCACGGAAACGCCCCGCGCCACCACCGCCGGCGATCACGCGCAGATGCTTAACTAGGATCGGATATTTAGATTCGTCGACTTCGACACTGCCGCGGTACATCAAGCCGGCGGCAACCGGTAGCCCATAATTCAACCAACCGTCGGTGGTGGGCGTGGCCGGCCCGCCGTTGGTGATCAACCATTCTTGATTGATGAAGGGGCCGTCGCGGCGCCAGTCATTACCCGAGATCACGCCCGCGCCTGCGCCCATGCCGATAGCGCCCTCGGCCAAGCCATGGCCGTCGCCGATCGCGGCGAACGCCGCTTGCGTGACATTGACGATGCGATCGCCGATGTTGGTCGTCGCCATCGACACACTATGCGGAAACTTCGGCACGCCGGTGATGCAGCCCTCGCGCAAATGAACGCGAACGCGGGCGAACGAGCCAGCGTTGTGCGGCACATCGGGATCCATGCAATTAAAGACGCCACACATCGCATTCGATGTCGCGCAGGCCACGGATTCGTTCAGACCAAAGGCCATGTTGTCCGCGTTGTGTGTGAGATCGACATCGATGTAACCAGCCGTGGGATCGACCTCGATATCCACCCGAATCGGCAAGCCGTCCGGCAAAATGGGCGGCAGCGGGTCGTAGACGGTGGTGTTCGAAAGTTTGCCAGGCGCCATTTTCTTGATCGCATCGACCATGCGCCGCTCGGAATAACTAAACCATTGCTCGATAAACGCCTGGATGGTCTCGATGCCGTAACGCTTGGTGAGCTCGATCAAGCGCCGCTCGCCGATGCGGGCCGAGCCGATTTCCGCCAAGTAGTCGCCATACCATTGCTCGGGCACGCGGATGCGGCGCTTGCACATGCGAATAATGTCATTCACATCCTGGAAGTTTTTCTGCACGCGAACGCAGGGGAAAATCAACGCGCCTTCTTCATAGATATCCTTGGCGTAGGCATGGTAAGTCGACGGAATCGAGTTCCCACAATCTGCTTGATGCGCCTTGGCGCAGGTGGTGAATAGATGCACACCATCGATGAACACCGGCACCATGATCATGTGATCCGCGGGATGCGTATTGCCAAGGTAGGGATCGTTATGCAGAAAGGCATCGCCCGGCGCCAGATCGTCATGGAGATCACACATCGACTGGGATTGCAGACTAGAACCGAAAATATGCACTGGCAGACCTTCGCCGGGGCATAACAAGCGATTGTCGCCAGTAACTATCGAGCACGAGAAATCGCGGACCACCGCTAACACCGCCGAGCGCGCGGTCTTTAGCAAAGTGTTCGCCATTTCGCGCACGATGGCATTCAACCGGTTGGCGAGTACTGCCATTAAGATGGGGTCGAACTCGCGCGTTGGCGATGGGGTTTGTTTAACATTCATGCTTGATTCTCCTGCGGCGGCGTCACGAGGTAACGCCCGCCGGGACTCACGCGGGCAACCGCGCCGGGGTAAATAACCAAGGTCGAGGTGTCTTCTTCGATAATGGCCGGGCCGTTGACGATCGCGCCCACCGGCAATTTGTCGCCGAGGTAAATCGCGGTGTCGACATGTGCGTTGCCAAAGTAACAGCGTCGCGTGCGATCGGGGGTGGCGCTGCGAGTCGCGAGCGTTTTGGTTGGCTCGAGGGTCGGGGCGTTGACCTTGGCGATCAGGCGACCACGCCAATTCAAAAACTCGACCGCGTTATTTTCGTCATGCACGGCGAAAACCCGCTCGTGCACCCGATGAAACTCTTGGACCAAGGCCTCGATCTGCGGTTGAGTGTCGAAGCGACTACCAGGCACGTTAATCTCCAACTCCCAAACCTGAAAACGGTACCGTGCCTCGACGAAATAGCGCTTTTCGAGATCTTTAAATCCGCGCGCGCGGAGTCTCTCGGCAAATTCCTCGAGTCGATTTTCGATATCGGCCAACGCGCGATTGACGCCGGCGAAATCAAAGTCATCCGAAGCAGTCAATTTGCTCGCGCCCGCTTCGGTGATGATGTCCGAGAACTGCATGCCCGACGCCGACAAAGCACCCGCCGTGCGCGGGCCGAGGACGGTGCGGCAGCCGAGTTCCTGCGCGATCGGCACAATATTCAAGCCGCCAGCACCGCCGCCGCCGATCAGCGCCGAATCGCTTGGGTCAATGCCTTCGTTGATCGTCAATTCCTTAATCGCCTGGATCATGTTTTCACTGGCGACGGCAACCACTGCCCAGGCCGCGCGCTCCAAGGTTTGTCCCAGCGTGTCCGCAACACGGCTAATCACGCGGCGTGCCGCCGCTTCATCCAAGGTCATGCGCCCGCCGAGAAAATGCGCCGGGTCGAAATAGCCGAGCACCACCGCCGCATCGGTCACGGTGGGATCATCGCCACCGCGACCATAACAAGCGGGCCCGGGCTCCGAGCCCGCGGATTGCGGCCCCACCCGCAACAGCCCGCCCGAATCGACCCATGCGATAGAGCCGCCGCCGGCGCCGATCGAATGCACGGCGACCGACGCCATGCCTAAGTTGTCACCGGTCCATTGCGGCCCTAACCAAGTGTCGCGCGAATATTCGACCGCGCCATCGCGCACCAAGCTGACATCGAAGGTCGTGCCCCCGGCATCACACACAATGACATTGTTCGGCAGCCCTTCGGCTTCGACATAGGCAAGGCCCGCGATGGGGGCCATCGCGGGACCTGATTTCACCAGATAGATCGGTCGGTTAACGACATCCGCAAGATGCATGACGCCGCCGAATGACGTGCTGACCAAGATGTCGTTGGCATAACCAGCGCGCCGCAGATCGGTCTCAAGATCGGAGAGATATTTCTGCATCAACGGTTTTAGCGACGCATCGATCGCGGTCGACGACGCGCGCCGATACTCACGCAAAATCGGATTGAGTTGATGCGATAACGTGAACGGCAGCATCGGCAGGGTTTCCGCGATCAACTCAGCGACGCGCAGTTCATGCGCTGGGTTCGCGATCGACCACAGCAAACACACCGCGACCGCTTCGATGCCACGGCGCGGGAAGGTCAAGAGCACGCGCCTGACGGCAGCTTCGTCCAACGCGCTCTCGACACCACCCTCGGCATTGATGCGCTCGGGCACTTCAAAGGTGTAGCGGCGTGGGATGTAAGGATCGGGGTACTCCATCTGCAAGTTATGCGGCTCGGCCTTACCGCCTTCCTTGAGCAGCAAGATGTCGGGAAACCCCGCGGTCGTTAGAAACGCAGTGCGCGCCGTCTTGCGTTCGACAATCCCGTTCGTGGCGCGCGTGGTGCCGTACAGAAACATCGCGGTATCGGCGAGCAACGCCACGGCCGCGATGCCGAGCTGCTCCGCCGCCACTGCCAGTCCCGCTTCGATGCTCGCGAAAGCACGTTGCCGATCGGTTAAGGCTTTGCCGATGGTGAAGCGGCCAGCGGAATCAGTGACCACGACATCGGTAAACGTACCGCCGGTATCGACAGAGATGCGAAAAGGCATGCAACGCGCCTCGAATTTAGTGCGGAAATTTTATCGTAATCTGGCACTATTAGATGCAGTCTTGGAAAAGGTCGCGACGAGATGCCTATCGAACCCGAAATTAGCGTGCTGGTGGTGGATGACGACTCGACGATCCGCGAACTGCTTGCGGATTACCTTGGCGAGAATCAGTATCGTGTGCTGCTGGCGGGCAGCGCGGCGGAAGCACGCGAATTATTGAGCGAAGATGTGCCGCATGTGGTCTTGCTCGACATTAACCTGCCCGGAGAAGACGGGCTGTCGTTGGCGCGCTTCATTCGTGAGCAATATGACATCGCCATTCTCATGGTTTCGGGCGCGGGCGACACGGTCGATCGGATCGTCGGGCTTGAGGTGGGAGCGGACGACTACGTCAGTAAACCTTTCGATCTACGCGAGCTCCGCGCGCGCGTAAAAAGCGTCCTTCGACGCTACCAGCGCGAAACGGCGACTGTAACGCCGACCGCCGAGCCGTTGACGGTGCGGCGCGTTGGCTTCGGCGCGGCGTGGCTGGATTTGGATAGCCATCAGCTTTTTGACGCCGCCGGCCATGAGATCTCGATTACCGGAACCGAATTCGACCTATTGAAAGTCTTTGCCGAACGGCCGAATCGACCGCTGTCCCGCGATCAACTGATGACCCTGACGCGCAACCGCGATTGGGATCCCTTCGATCGCAGCATCGATATTCGAATTGCCCGCCTTAGGCGCAAAATCGAAGCCGATCCCGAAAACCCGCAGGCCATTAAGACCATGCGCGGCGTCGGCTACATGTTCGTGCCACCGCGAGCGTGACGTACACGCCCGGTCACCCGGCAGGGGTAAGGTCAATGTTATTGATTTGTAACCACCGGTAGTGGTTTTGTATTTATGACCTTTCATGGGGCGCGGGGGTTGCTAGACTCTTCACATAGCCCGCGCATAGTGCGGCGAGGATTGATCCATGACCCCTCCAGTAACCACTAGATCAAGCGCGTCCATTGTCGATCTGCTGTGCGATAAAAACTCGTCGGCCGAAGAGCAGTTCTTCCTAAAGGCCGCGATTGCCTTATCGAGCGCGCGTCGCGAAACAGTGTTTGAAGATCTGGTTGGTAGCCTGGCGGAACTGGTTGAAGCGGACATCGCGATGATTGCCGTTGCCATACCCGCCAAACCGCAATCCATGCAGGTGCTAGCGATGCTCGTGGATGGCCAGTGGATCCGGAATCGGGAATACGATCTAACCGGGTCGCCGTGCGAAACCGTCGTGGGCAAAGCCTATCGCTGTTACCCACGTGGCGTGCAGCAATTGTTTCCGACGGAAGAGCTAAAAGTGCATAACGTCAGTGGCTACGCTGGGTTGCCGCTCACCGGCACCGATGGCCAGTCGTTGGGGTGCATGGCGGTCCTCACGCACGCGCCGCTGCGTTCGCCAGAGCGCGCCGAGGCATTGCTTCGACTGTTCTCCGATCGTGTAGTGGTCGAGATTGAGCGCGCGCGCACCGAAGCCGCGTTAAAGGCGAGCGAAGAACTCTACGGTGCCGTGTTTAACGCGGCCCTCGATGGTATTGCGATGCTGACACCTGGCGGGATGATCGTCGATGTTAATCCGGCGCTAGTGCAATTGAGCGGGTATCGCCGCGAGGAACTCATCGGCCGTTCGATCTACGAATTCACGCCGAACTTTGAACACGCCAAGGCACTGCGCGCCAAGGCCTTTCACGAGCGCGTGGTCATCGACGGCAAGGCCTGTAGCGAAGGCGTCACCGCGAGCAAGGACGGCGCACCCTTATCGTTGGAATATCGCGCAGTACGGGTGCAATTTCGCGGCAGCCTGCATATTTTGCAAATTGTGCGCGATATAAGCGATCGCAAGCGCGCCGAAGAGGAACGTGCGGCGCTGGAAGAACAACTACGGCATGCGCAACGCATGGAAATCATCGGTCAACTGACCGGTGGCATCGCGCATGACTTTAATAACATCCTGACCGG
>JAYUEZ010000180.1:0-5911 GCA_043738965.1 Gammaproteobacteria bacterium | reverse complement strand
CTTATGTCGCCGATATCACGCCGCCCGCCGGTCGCGCCAAACGTTTCGGCATGCTGGGCGCGATGTTTGGTCTCGGATTTATTCTCGGGCCCGTGATGGGCGGTTTGCTCGGCGCCATCCATCTTCAGCTGCCGTTCTTCGTTGCCGGCAGCCTCGCGCTGTTGAATCTTGCCTACGGTTATTTTGTGCTCCCGGAATCGCTGCCGCCGGCGCGGCGTCGAGCCCTTACGTGGCACGCGGTCAATCCCGTCACTTCGCTACGCGCGCTGGCGAATCTTCAGGGAGTGGGTCGGTTGGTCGCGGTTGTCGCTTGCACGGGGCTCGCGCAGTTCGTGCTGTACACCGGGTGGGTGCTCTATACGTCATTTAAGTTTGGTTGGGGGCCGCTGGAAAACGGTTGGTCGCTGGCGGCGGTGGGCGTGATGTCGGTACTGATCCAGGGTGTATTACTCGGTCGACTGCTCAAGCGCTTCAGTCCGCGCCGTTTGGCCGTGCTCGGGCTGGTGTCATCGACTCTCGCTTATGCTTGCTGGGGCGCTGCCACGGAGGGTTGGATGATGTACGCCGTGATTTTCTGCAATGTACTCGGCCCAACCGTGGCGGCGACCATCCAAAGCATCATTTCAAGTGCGGCCGATGCAAAAACGCAGGGCCAGACGCTTGGCGCGGTGAGCGCTCTCAATAGTCTGATGGCGGTCGTCGCGCCCCTCATCACGGCGCCGTTGCTCGGCGTGGTCTCGCACCTGCCAACGGGTGACTGGCGAATCGGCGCGCCGTTTTATCTCTGTGCTATGTTGCAACTCGTGGCACTGGTGCTGGCGTGGGCGCATTTTCGAGCCGCGCGACGCCAACACCTGTAAGCAAGGGAACCGCACGGCTTATTCGACCACTTTTAAATAGCGTGCCCTCATTCCAGCGATCCCAACGCGTGAATGCTTCGACTGGTTTGCACGTAAGTTTGCGTGCCAACCGCGAGAGGTGGAATTTATCCGTCGCGCGTGTCCCGCTCCTTGCAGCGATTACGTGGCCCTCTTATTCTTCCCCCAGCTCAGCCAGTGCCCGACCAATGCAGCGCGGTTCCGAACCGCCACCGCCTTAACCTCGGAGCGTGAACCATGGACCTTAAACAAAAGGGTGTTTTTCTCTTCAGCGAAGGTTTATCAGCACCCGAGCTCGCCGCGGCGGTACAACGCATCGAGCGGCTCGGCTACGGCGCGGTGTGGTTTCCCGAAGCGGTGGGCCGCGAACCGTTCGCGATGGCAAGTTTCATTTTGTCGAATACCGAGAAAATCGTCGCCGCGACGGGTATCGTCAATATCTATGGTCGCGATCCGATGGTGTGCGCGATGGGCCAGCAGACGCTGAACGAGCAGTCAGGTGGTCGCTTCCTGTTGGGCCTCGGTGTCTCACACAGCGTGCTCGTGAACCTACGCGGGCACGATTACGCGAAACCGCTCGCGACCATGCGCAGCTACGTGAACGGTATCCGCGACTGTCACCAGTCGATCGCCATTCGCAATAATCTGCTCATCGAAGGCTTGACTAAACAACCGCTCGGCACGGGTGCGCGTGGCGCGCTCACCACCGTGCTCGGTGAAATGCCGATCATTCTTGCCGCGCTCGGACCCAAAATGACGGCACTGGCCGGCGAAATCACGCAGGGCTCACATCCGGCAAACAGCACGCCGGAACACACCGCGCGGTCACGCCAGATCCTCGGATCCACACCGTGGCTGTGCCCGTTTCAACGCGTCTGTTTGACTAAGGATGCCACCGTTGCCCGTGCAATCGGGCGGCGCATGATTGCGTTTTATCTCGAGTTGCCGAACTACCGGAATCTGTGGCTCGATTTCGGCTTTACTATCGCGGATTTCGAGCACGGCGGCAGCGACCGGCTGGTCGATGCAATGCTTGCCTGGGGCGATGAGAAGACCTTGCGTGACCGGATCCAAGCGCATCTCAACGCCGGCGCCGATCACATCCCCGTGTTTTCGGTGAATCCGGAGAATCCCGCGCTGCCCTGCTGGCGCGCGCTCGAAGCATTAGCCCCCTAATTCTGATCCACGCGAAGGGAACATCGTATGACTATTTATGAAATGCGCACCTACACGCTGTATGTCGGCAAGATGAGCGAGGCGGTCAAGCTCTACACCGAGATTGGTTACCCGGTGCTGCAGAAAAGTGGCTTGGATAAAAAATTGGTCGGCTACTTTCAAGCCGACACCGGCGCGATCAATCAACTCGTCCATCTATGGAAGTTCAATGACGACGCCGATCGCCGGGCACACTGGGCCGCGCTGTACGCCAACCCGGATTTTATTAACGACTTCGCGGTTAAATTTCGCCCGCTATTGATGTCGCAGGAGGTCAAGCTGCTGACCGCGGCGCCGTGGGGGCCGCATCCCTGATCGCGTCTCGCATGCTTTCGTGAAGGCGCGAATTTCGCGAGTTGCAAACCCGCGCGCTTTCACGGTTAAATCATCGGCATGTTAAGCGCGCTCATCGCTTGTCACGACTGCGATCTGTTGCAAGCTAAAATCGCGCTCGCGCCGGGCAGCAGCGCGCGCTGTGTACGCTGTGGCGCGACGCTATATCAACGTCCACGACACCACATCGATTACCCCATCGCATGGGCGATTACCGCGGTCGCGCTGTTCACCATCGCCAACGCATTTCCCGTGCTCAGTCTCGAAATTCAAGGACACCAAACATCGACCACTTTGGTGGGCGCCGCCGTAACCATGCAGCACCAAGGCATGCCGCTGGTCGCGGCCTTGGTGCTCGGCACCACCCTGATCGCGCCCTCGCTCGGGTTAGTGGCGATGCTGTATGTGTTGATTCCGTTGCGCTTTGGTCGACTCATGCCTGGCTTCGTCGCGCTGACGCGTCTGCTGCAAACCATCGCGCCGTGGGGGATGATCGAGGTTTTCGTGCTGGGCCTGTTGGTATCGTTAGTAAAGCTGCAGCACTTAGCGACGGTGATCCCTGGGATCGGCTTGTGGGCGTTTATTGCGCTCATGTTGACGTCGGTGGCGGCGACGGCAACTTACGATCCGCACCTAATCTGGCAGCATATCGCCGATCTCGATGCCGCCGATGACATCCTCTGATCAACCTCATCCACTAGCGGCGCCGCCTATGGCGCGGCAGCTCGGGCTTGTGGCGTGCCACGTATGTGCGTTGGTGTGTCGTCTCACGGATCCGAATCGGTCGGCGCATTGTCCGCGCTGTGCCGCCAAGCTCCATCGTCGAAAACCGCAAAGTGTGGCGCGCACCTGGGCTTTGCTACTGACTGCCTGCGTGCTGTATGTGCCTGCCAATTGGCTCCCGATCATGCATACCGGATCGCTGTTTGGCGCGCAGAGCGACACGATCATGAGCGGCATACGCTATCTCTGGCAGTCCGGCTCCTACGATCTAGCCATCATCGTATTTATCGCCAGTATCGTCGTGCCGCTAGCCAAACTTATCGCGCTCAGCTTGCTATTGATCTCGGTACAAATTCCGTGGACGTCGCAGCCGCTACAACGCACGCGGCTATATCGTGCGCTCGAACTGGTGGGGAAATGGTCGATGCTCGATATCTATGTGGTCGCGTTGCTGGCAGCCTTGGTTCACTTCCAAGCCGTCGCTTCGATCACCGTGGGTAGTGGCGCGCTGGCGTTTGGCGCGGTGGTGGTGTTGACGATGCTGGCCGCGCTCAGTTTCGATCCGCGACTGATTTGGGATACGACCGAGACCGATGGCTGATCCGATTTCCTTACCCGAAATTCCAACTGCAGTGCTGGACGCGCCGCGCCGCGGCACGTTGCCGTTTATCTGGTTATTGCCCATCTTGGCAATTGCGATTGGCGGTTGGCTCGCCGTTAAGTCGATTCTCAATCAAGGCCCGACGATTACCATTGCCTTTCGGACGGCCGAAGGTCTGGAAGCCGGCAAAACACAGATCCGTTATAAGGAAGTTGAGATCGGCGTGGTTAAATCCATCGTGCTAAGCCCGGATCACAAAGGCGTGGTCGCGACCGCGGAACTCACCAAGCAAGCCGAAGATTTTCTGATCGAAGACACACGCTTTTGGGTGGTTCGCGCGCGGATCGCGGGCGGCCAGATCTCGGGGCTCGCCACCCTCCTCTCGGGATCCTATATTGGAGTCGATCCGGGAACCGCCACGGACAAGCGCTACGACTTTGTCGGTCTTGATGAAGTGCCAGCGGTGACCGGTGAAGCGCTCGGTCGGCAATTCGTGTTGCACGCGGAAAACCTTGGCTCCATTGAAGTTGGCGCGCCGGTCTATTTTCGTAATGCGCAAGTCGGCGAAGTGGTCGCCTCCGATCTGGCGAAGGATGGCAAGGGCGCGGCGTTTCGGGTGTTTCTTCGCGCGCCTTACGAGCGCTATGTGACAACGCAAACCCGCTTTTGGAATGCGAGCGGGATCGATGTCAGTGTTGACGCGAGTGGCGTCCGTGTGCGCACCGAGTCCCTGCTCACGATCTTGATCGGCGGTATCGCGTTTCAGCAAGCCGTCGAAAGTTCGGATCCGCCAGCAGCGGCGAATGCAGAATTCACGTTATTTCCGTCGCGCGATGCGGCGTTCGCCCAACCCGATACCTCGGTCGAAACTTATCAATTGGTGTTCGATCAAACCGTGCGTGGCCTATCCACCGGAGCAGCAGTCGATTTTCGTGGCGTGGTGATTGGCGAAGTCACGCGGATCGACGTCATTTACGATCGCCGCGTACATAAATTTGTGCAACCGGTCGAGATTCATCTGTATCCCGATCGCATTCGTACGCGAGAACTTGATCCGGCGAAACATAAATCGAAGGCCACGTTTAATTCCGCACAGCGCGTCGCGCGCTTCATTGCGCGGGGCCTGCGGGGTCAACTGCGCACCGGCAATCCGCTCACTGGACAAACCTATGTGGCACTCGATTTCTTTCCGGACGCGAAACCGGTCACCACCGATATCACGCAGAAGCCGTTGGTAATTCCCACCGTTCCCGGGACCTTGGAAGAATTACAAGCGCAGCTGACCAACATCGCGAAAAAGCTTGACCATGTGGCCTTCGACCAACTCGACACCGATCTGCGGCGCACGTTGCAGACTTTCGATACCACCTTACACACGATGAATTCACTGGTGCAGCGCCTGAACACGGAAGTCGCGCCGGAACTGGCGGCGACAATGTCTGAGTCGCGCCAAACGCTAGCCGCCGCGAACGCCACGCTGGCCACCGCCACGCGCGCCTTGTCGACTACCGAACGGACACTGGCCGCCGATTCGCCATTGCAACAGGAATTGCACGTGACCTTGCGGGAGCTCGCGCGCGCCGCGTCTGCCACGCGCGAACTCACGGATTATCTTGAACGCCATCCCGACGCGGTGTTGCGCGGCAAATCCCAAGAGGCTCCTTGATGCGCGCGTTATCGTTTCTGCTCGGTGTCTTACTGTTGACCAGCTGTGCGCGGACTCCACCACCACACTTCTATGCGCTCGAATCCACCGCGAGCAGTGGTGCAACGCATCCGCCGAGCGTGATCCCTGCGAATACCACCGTTTATATCGGCCCGGTGACCGTGCCGGAGGCGATCGATCGCCCGCAGTTGGTCGTGCGTCAAGCTGGCAATGAGCTCGGCGTGCTTGAAGGACAACGCTGGATCGAACCGCTCAAAATCGCGATTGGCCGCATCCTCGCAACCACCCTTACCGCCGAACTTGGTGGCAATGCCGTCGTAGGCGCTTATCCCGGCACCGCGCTCACCGATGCCGCCTATCGCGTGCAAGTGGATGTGCAGAAAATCGATATGTCGTCATCCGGGTCCATCAGCTTTGACGCCGTGTGGTCGGTGCGGCGAGCCGAGGGTGGGAACACCGTCGCCGGCCGCACCGTCGGCACGCAAGACGGAGGCG
>JAYUEZ010000179.1:0-2237 GCA_043738965.1 Gammaproteobacteria bacterium | reverse complement strand
CCGCGCAGATGCTAAACGACAAGTGGTGGTTGTCCGAGACGGAGCATCCTGGTCGCGCCAAAGCGATCAAGCAGCGCGTCGCTAAGGAGGTGCTCGCCAGCGTGTTCGCGCCGCCGCGGCCCTTCCAAGCGTTCTATCATGAAGTGATGCGACGCAAGCATGATGACCATGTGGCCTCTCACAGTCATCAACTCAATCAAGTACTGCATCTCTTAAGTTCGAGTACGTTTATTTTTTGCTACTGGCTGGTGTTCTCGGATCTGGTCACCGCAATGTGGCTCGGTTTGGGGGCATTGTTCGTGCGGCAATTCGGGCATGCGCTGGTTGAACCGCCGTGCCACGACAAAGAACAGCTACTGCTCGGCTTCGATACGCGCAGTAAAACCAAAGTTGTCGGCATCTATCTGCTGATCCCCATCGTTAACTGTCTTGCCGCACCGGTGTTGAACGCAGCCGCCGCCCCAGAAATTATCGCGGCCGTCGCGCGGCAATGGTTCGCGTTCACGGCGTTGGTGGTGTTCGGCCATACGCTCCGCTTGATTCCGAAACACGGCTTTAAGAACGCGATGGTCTGGTTCGTTAAACTGATTACCGATCCGCTGACCGACATCAAAGCCTATTTTCCAACGTTGCTTCGTCAGCGCGCCAGCGCCTGAGTGGCTGTGAACACCAAGCGTTTGACCACGATGAACCATCCCACGCCCAAAAAGCGCCTGTTGTTGGTCCTCGATTTCGATGGCTTTCTGATCAACTCTTATGGGTTGCTGCGCGACACGATGGCGGGTTTTGGTCTCGATGTCGGCGACGAAGAGCGCTTCAAGAATCGCCGCAAGTTTCTCAAATACCTCGGCGGTGGCAAAGAGCTGCTCAACAATCTGGTCGGCATGAGCCTGCCGAAAACCCGCAAGTTGCGATTGCGCCTGACCGAGATTTACGCCGAGAGCGGACGCATTTATCCAGAATTCATTCCCTTGTTGAATGAGCTGATTGCGAGTCCGATGATCCACTGCGGAATTTTAACCCGCAATTACACCTTGAACCCGGGGCCAACCATTCGTGCGGTATTGCATAACAGTGGCGTCAACGATAGCGATCTCGATTTTGTGATCCCCATTCCGATCGGCGTTAAAAAGACTGAAGTGCTCACAGCGATGTGCGCATCCCGTTATTTCGAATCGCTGCTGGGCGCAGACGAGGTCGGCGATTATCGCGCGGCCATCGAGGCCGGCTACGAGTGTGTGATCGGGAGTTACGGGTTCGATACTCGCGAACGACTCATCATGCAGGGTGAGGTTCCCGCCGAGTGCATTTACGACACGCCAGCCGCTTTAACCGCGGCGCTTAAGGAGCGCTTGGCGATTTATATAGACGGCGTCGCGCGCGGAACACTCGGCAAGCGTGTCATCGCATCGACCTCCGGCCGGTTGATCGGCGCGAGATATGACGCGAAATCCGCGGTGCACGCCGCCCACGAGTAGCGCGCCGCGTGAGCGACACAGTCGGCGCGCGCGAGACGCAACGCGCCCTGAATCGCGGCGCTTAAGTGTTCATCGAGCACGCCACAGAACCCCTGCTTGACCACATCCAACGGGCCTTGCACCGGATACGCGGCAACGGGCAACCCGCAGGCCATCGCTTCGAGCAACACCAGCCCGAAAGTATCGGTGCGGCTTGGGAAGACGAACACATCGCCCGCCGCGAGATGCTGCGCGAGCTCGCGACCATGTTTCGCGCCGAGAAAATGCACCTGTGGAAAGCGCGCGCGTAATCGCTCCAGATCAGGACCCTCACCGATGACGACTTTGGTCGGCACGCCGTCCGCGGTTAGAAACGCCTCGATATTTTTTTCAACCGCCACCCGTCCCATATACACGGCCACCGGACGCGGAAACTGCCACACCACGGGATTCGTCGGATTAAATATTTGGAGATCCACGCCGCGCGCCCACAGACACAAGTTGCGGAATCCACGCGCCGCCAACTTATCGCGCTGGGTCGCGGTAGGCACCATGGTCCGCACGGCCGCGGCGTGAAATCGCCGTACATAGGCGTAACTCCAGGCAATCGGCAGCGGCGCGCGAAGACGGATGTATTCGGGAAACTGGGTGTGAAACGAGGTGGTGAACGGCAGCTTGTGGTCGATGCAGTAACGACGCGCGGCGTGACCAAGCGGCCCTTCGGTCGCGATATGAATGGCCTGTGGTTTCAGCTCCCGTAGGGTGCGGCGGACCTTCGTT